>DLXL01000194.1:0-5719 GCA_003448025.1 Saprospirales bacterium
GTTGCCCCAGTCATAATCTGAACGATTCCAACCACAACCAGCGGCACAGATAGTCCGGTATAAAAGGGAGCACCTGCACTGAGCATCACGCCGCCACCAACAGAACAGGCTGTAATACCAATAGATGCCAATATTTGTCCGCCGATTTTTTCTGCCTGAAAATAGGATTGGATAGGATTATTCATAGGTCATTGCGTTAGTCAATTTTAGAAAAGTTCACCTGAGCATCCGGTCGCAGGAAGAGCATGCCGGTTGTACAAACGGTGTCGCCCGGCTGCAGACACTCTGTAATTTCGATCAGACCTGCCTGGCGCACGCCGGTTTTAACCGTAACAAATTTGGCTTTCCCGCCTTTGGCAAGGATAACTTTTTTATCCCTTGCCTGTGGAATAATAGCCTGATTAGGAATCATGAGGGCTTGAGGTTTATTGCCAAGTGCAAGGCTCACCTCAGCGAATGCTCCTGGGAGCAATCCCCGGCCATCATTTACCTGTGCACGAACCATCAGATCACGGGAACCTTCATTGATCCTTTGTTCGGTAGCCTGAATGGTAGCCCGATATGGCGTGGTGCTGCCTTCCACTAAGAACTCAATTGGTTGACCGATCCGCAACATCTGACTGTATTTTTCCGGAACGGAGAAGTCGAGTTTCAGGGCTGATGCAGAGCGAAGCGTGGTGATGGGTGTAGCCGGTGTTACATAGGCGCCCGGACTGATCCGCCTCAGGCCCAGCACCCCATCGTAGGGCGCCCGGAGTTCCGTTTTTGTCAGATTGATACGCAGCAACTCCATATCAGCACGGAAGGTTTGCGCCTGAAGTACGGCAAGGGCATATTCCTGCTGACTTACGCCTTTCACCTTGAGCAATTCTCCCAGGCGTTGTTCGGTTATTTCGGCTTGTTTCAGCTGAGTTTCGAGTTTGCGTAGTTGGGTTTTCAAGTCATCGTCAAATACTTTCAAGAGGAGATCTCCCTTCTTAACAGATTTACCCTCCGGCAAATTCAGGCTCACCACACGTCCGGATGCCTCCGGGTGTAACTCCGTTTCTTCAGCAGGCACCAGATTACCGCTGGCTGTAACCTTTTCCGTGAGGGCGCTGGTCTTTACCACAAAGCCTTCAACAGCATTCACCGTCAGGGAAGATTTAGCTGGAGCGCCCCCAGCCCCTGGCGCCTGATCAGTTTTACCGCAGGAGAGCAGCAGGAATACACTCAGAAACGAAAAGGAAAAGTATCTCATTAATAAAATGGGTCAGAGTGAATACTACCTGAAAACTGGTTTGGTTTTAGAGCTTGCAGGTTCTCAGAGCCTGCAAGGTTTAAAACAAAGTTGTTCTCTTTTTGAAGGGCTAAAGATATAAAGAACCCACGGGTGGGTGTTTTGTTTCTTGGTATATTCTCTAATGCCAATCGCACTGCTTAACCCTGCACTGGTCTCCATTTTTCAACTTAATGCACGTAACACATTGATTTTCACCCAAAAATGAGTATTTTAATTACATCAATAAAAAAATATTGGGCAATAATTAAGCTGATTATCAACAAGTTATGCACTATTCTCTAAAAAACTTTTAGCTATTCCTTGCATGAGGCGAGGAGTCGTCTTACTTTTGCGGCCTCTTTGAGCAAAGGGGGAGGAAATTGACCCGTTTACCTTCTTTCTGAAGCTCATAAAAACGATTCAAATTATTTTCAAAAAATGGATACACTGAGCTATCGGACGGTTTCCGTCAGCAAAGAAAATGCGGAGCACAAGTGGTATGTCGTAGATGCTACGAACCAGATCACCGGACGTATGTGTGCAGAGATCGCTTCCATTCTGCGCGGAAAAAACAAACCGTCTTACACCCCACATGCCGACACGGGCGATTATGTCATTGTGATCAACGCCGAAAAGGTGCGCTTCACAGGCAAAAAATGGGATCTGAAAGAATACAAGCACCACTCTCACCACCCAGGTGGTTTGAAAGTGCTGACGGCCAGCGAAATGTTGGAAAAATTCCCGGAGCGCATCATTGAGCGTGCGATCAAAGGAATGTTGCCAAAAACCAAGTTGGGCCGCGCCATGTACAAAAAACTATTCGTGTACACGGGTTCCGAGCATCCACATGCTGCTCAGAAACCAGAACCCATCACTTTTAAATGAGTTTTTGTGTTTTCAATGGGTAAAATTGTTTGTGATTGAGGTTTCATCAAGAAGGTAATTTCAAACCCTTCAAACACTTCAAACCCTTCAAACCCATCAAACACATCACTTATTCCACCTTACATTCTCACATTCTTGATATGGAAATGATAAATGCTGTGGGTCGCCGCAAAACTGCTGTCGCCCGCGTTTATTTGATGAAAGGAGAAGGAAAAATCACGGTAAACGGCAAGGACTACCGTGAGTACTTTCCCCAAATTCACGTTCAGCACAACGTAACCGATCCATTTGCGGTAGTAGGTATTGAAAATGCTTACGACCTCAAAGTAAACGTAAGCGGTGGTGGCTACAAAGGCCAGTCTGAAGCTGTACGCATGGGTCTGAGCCGCGCTCTGGTGAAACTCAACGAAGAGTTCCGTTCGCCGTTGAAGGCCCGGAAATTCCTCACGCGCGACAGCCGTGCCGTAGAACGCAAGAAATACGGTAAGCCTAAAGCGCGCAAGAACTTCCAGTTCTCCAAGCGTTAATGTTTGGAACAGATTTTACTTCTTCAACATTAAAATTCACCTTCTCATGCAGAAGCCAACATACAAGGAACTCCTCGACGCCGGCTGCCACTTCGGTCACCTGCGCAAAAAATGGAACCCTAAAATGACTCCATACATTTTTATGGAGCACAAAGGGGTTCACATCATCGACCTCAACCGCACTGCCGACATGCTGGAGCGCTCTGCCCTGGCTATGAAAGCCATGGCCAAAAGCGGCAAAAAAATCATGTTCGTAGCCACTAAAAAGCAAGCCCGTGAAATCGTGCAGAAAGCTGCCGAAAGCGTTGGCATGCCTTTCGTAACCGAACGCTGGCTGGGTGGTATGATGACTAACTTCGCCACTATCCGCAAATCGGTGAAGAAAATGCAGCACATTGAGCGCGTTTTGGCCGACACTACGTTGACCAGCATTACCAAGAAAGAACGCCTCATGTTCGGTCGTGAACACACCAAAATGAGCAAGCACTTCGGCGGTATCGAACAACTCAACCGCCTGCCTTCCGCAGTGTTTATTGTGGACATCCACCACGAACATCTTGCCCTGGCAGAAGCTAAAAAACTGAACGTAAAAACGTTCGGTATGGTAGATACCAACTCCGATCCAACTCTGGTGGATTTTGCTATCCCAAGCAACGACGACGCATCCAAGTCTATCGCATTCATCACCAACTACCTCACGGCTGCTATCCGTGAAGGTCTGGAAGAGCGTAAAGCCGCTAAAGGTGATGAAAAAGAAGGTTCTGAAGCATAAAGCATCGAACCGGCAGGTTAAGTCTTAGTAAATTCATAGCCTGCCGGTTTGCCTACTGCTCAGACCTCTATTCTTTTGCCCCCTCGCCTGATAGCGAGAACTCTTTTATTTTAAACTTTCAACAAGCAATGACAAAAGTTTCTGCTGCTGATATTGCCAAACTGCGCGAATTGACCGGCGCAGGTATGATGGATTGTAAAAAGGCCCTGGAAGAATCCAACGGCGACACCGAAGCTGCTCAGGATTGGCTTCGTAAAAAAGGAATTGCCAAAGCTGCCAAGCGTGAAGACCGCGAAGCCAAAGAAGGCGTGGTAGTGGCTAAGATCAACGCCGACAGCACCAAAGCAATCGTATTAGCTTTGAACTGCGAAACCGACTTCGTAGCGCGTAATGATAACTTCATCGCGTTGACCAATAAAATTGCCGATGTAGCACTGGCTAACTTCCCGCAAACCCTGGAAGCGCTGCTCGCATTGCCATTTGATGCCAGCGGTACTATCGGCGACAAAGTAGCCGAGCAAACCGGTATCATTGGTGAAAAAGTAGAAATCAGCCGCTATGAGCCAATCACCGGCGCGCAGATCCTTACCTACAATCACTCCAACAACAAACGCTCTGTTGCCGTTGCACTGAGTAAAGCCGGCAGCAACTTCGAACAGGCTGGCCGCGACGTGGCGATGCAAATTGCAGCCATGAACCCGGTTTCTGTAAGCCGCGACGATGTAGATCCGAAGATTATTGAAAAAGAAATCGAAATCGGTAAGGAACTGGCTCGTAACGAAGGTAAAGCCGAGGAAATGCTCGAGAAAATTGCTCAGGGCCGTTTGAACAAATTCTTCCAGGAAAGCACCCTGCTTAGCCAGAAGTTTGTAAAGAACAACGACCAAACGGTAGATCAATACCTTCGCTCTCTGGACAAAGACCTTACTGTAACAGCGTTTAAGCACATTTCGCTGTAAGTCACTATTCGAACACTTTGCACAAACACGTAATATGCAAGCCATCCTGCCCTCCGGTAGCGATGGCTTGCTTTTTTGTAACCGGGTTCAATGCCCGAATAAAATTACTCCCCTTATTCATAATAGTCACTCAACTTTTACGCTACTAATATATAACTTGGCCCGTAATATAATCGCTAGCACCTCCTATGAAAGTACTTGTGACTGGCGCCGATGGACTATTAGGAAGTCATATCGTGCGGGAATTATTGGCAGATGGATATGAAGTTAAAGCATTCGTGGTGCCAAACAGTCCCTCTAAAACGCTGAGCGGACTTCAAATTGAATATGCGATTGGCAACATTTGCCATCTGGAAGAGGTCGTTTCTGCCATGCAGGGTTGCGGAATGGTGATACATGCTGCAGCGAGTACCAAAGTATGGCCTACCCGCTCCAAAGATATCTGGAGCATTAACCTGACTGGCACACAAAATATAGTAGAGGCGGCCCAACAATGCAACATACAACGACTGGTTTATGTAAGTTCGGCTGTATGCTTTAGCCCGGGCAGCAAGAACCATCCAGGAACGGAAAGCAATCCTTTCAATGGTTATCATTACCATTTGGACTATGTAGACTCCAAATATGCCGCACAGGAATATGTATTAAAGGCTACCCGGGAAAGAAATCTGCCGGCTGTTCTGATTAACCCTACGTTTATGTTCGGGGAATATGATTCTCAACCCAGTTCCGGGAAAATGATCATTGCCTTATATAAAGGTTCATTGCCCGGTTATACCAGTGGAGGCAAAAATTTTGTATATGCCAAAGACGTAGCAAGAGCATGTGTTAATGCCCTGAAAATGGGCCAGATTGGCAGCTGCTACATAACCGGAAATGCCAATTTAAGCTATCGGGAATTGTTTGACAAGATGGCCAGCATTTTGAAAGTAAAGCCGCCACGAATAAGATTACCCAAGGTGCTTATTCTCGCTTTTGGCTACCTTAGCACATTCTTTGGCAAAGTACTGCACCGGAACCCCAACCTAAATCATGGAACCGCCCGGGTTTCCTGCGACGAACAATATTATACTAACCAGAAAGCAGTGGAAGAGCTAAAGATGCCCCAAACGCCCATTGACACCGCTATTGAACAGGCCTTTACATGGCTATTAATCAATCAATATTGTTAACGCCTTGCCATGGAGTATTCATTTACCTGGCCCGAATCCTCTGCAGAAGCCAATTTAGCTATCATCCTGGTTACCACAGGATTCATCCTTTTCTGGTTTACCGGTAAATCTGCCGGGTTGTTGCACCGTTTGGTGAAAGCACT
>DLXL01000194.1:5870-9256 GCA_003448025.1 Saprospirales bacterium
TTGGTGAAAGCACACGGAGCAGACAAAGGACAGGAGCGCCATGTGTGGATTAACAGGATTGTCGGTATGCTCACCTTTGGCGTGATTCCCGCCATTGTACTTCATTGGGTCATGGAATTTTCATGGGCTGACTATGGAGTGATCCCCAGTTGCAGTTTGGATGTTCTCTACTGGATTTTGGGGCTGTCTGTGATTGTTATTTTTATGACCTCGCGTTCTGCCCGGGCGGCCGACAATCTGGAGCAGTATCCGGAAATCCGTCGGCATGAATGGACAAAAAAACTGGTTTTTTGGAGCGCTTTGTCCTGGATGGGATATCTGGTGGCTTATGAGTTAATGTTTCGCGGGTTTCTGCTTTTCTCCTTTGTCAGGGCCTTTGGTGTTTGGCCTGCCATCATCATAAACACCTCTATTTATTCGTTGGTGCATGTTCCCAAAAATGGCAAGGAAGGAATCGGCGCCATTCCACTGGGGCTGTTATTATGTGTCATTACCCTGCGAACCGGGTCCATTTGGGTGGCACTTATTGTGCATTGGGTCTTATCTCTGGCCAACGAATGGTTTTCTCTGAAATATCAGCCGGATATGCGGGTTGTTGAATAAACCAATCATGAATCCTTTTCAAGATAAAGTAGTCATCATTACCGGCTCCAGCAAAGGCATCGGTAAGTCGCTGGCAGAAAAGCTTGCACAAAGGGGCACTAAAGTGGTATTGAATGGTCGGGATGAAACCGCTCTAAAGCAGGTGGCCATACAATTCCAATCCAGGGGATACACCGTAAGTACTGTTTGCGCCGATGTTTCCCAACTCGAAGATTGCCGGCTGGTTCTGGAAACTGCCCTGAAAACCTATGGGCATGTAGATTATCTGATCAATAACGCCGGCTCCAACATGCAAGGAAAAATAGAAGACGTACAACCTGATGCTTTGCGATTGATCATGGATGTAAACTACATGGGCGCACTATACCTCACCCGGCTTGCTTTGCCTGAGTTGAAAGCCCGGAAAGGAGGTGTATTGTTTATTTCCAGTGTGGCGGGCATACACGGGCTGCCAATGCACGGACTATACAGCTCGGCCAAGATGGCCCTGAGGGCACTTGTAGAAGCCCTCAGAGCAGAAACCAGCGGCTCCGGTCTATACGTGGGTCTGGCCTATGTCGGTCTGACACAAAACGAACCTGGCAAAACCATTTATGATATCAACGGGAATCCTATTCCTAAAATAGACACGAAAGGATTCAAACTTCAGCCTATCCCTCAGGTAGCAGAAGGCTTGATTCATATGATGGAACAACGCAGATTCATCCGGGTCTTTACCTTTCTTGGGAAACTTACTAATATACTCAACCGAATCTCGCCGACATTTGTCCAGTTTATGCTTACCCAGGCATACAAAAAACGAGGGTATTAATCCACTCGATGCATCCTAACAGCCCTAAGCTGTGCATTGTTATATGAAAAAAATACTCATCACAGGGGCTTCAGGGTACATTGGCGGTGTACTGGCAGAACGACTCGCTGCAGACGGTAATCAGGTCGTGGCCCTGGTTCGAACGCTTCCGGAAAGTGGGAACAGAAGTGCCGGCATAACCTGGATAAAAGGGGATCTGCATGACATGCCCAAATTGAACGAGGCCATGCGCGAAGTGGAGCAGGTCTACCATGTTGCAGCGTATGCCCAACCATGGGCTAAAGACCGTTCTACTTTTCAGCGAATTAATGTTGATGGCGCGGAGAATGTTTTTCAGGCCGCAGAGAACCAGGGTGTAAGGAGAGTGGTCTTTACATCAACAGCCGGCGTTTTTGGGCCTTGCCGGAACAACCAACCTGTACATGAAGGCAGTCAACCATGGACCCGTGTGTACACCGCATACGACCAGTCAAAAATTGCAGCAGAAAACCTGGCAAAGGCGCGGGCAGCTAAAGGCCAGGAAATCGTGATAGTCAATCCATCGCGGGTTTATGGCCCTGGGCATCCTGCTACCATTAATGCCGTTAATAAAATGATGCAGTTATACCTGAAAGGCATGTTCAGATTCATGCCCGGCGATGGCACCGGAATGGGCAACTATGTATATATTGATGATGTGATCAACGGACACATTTTGGCCATGAAAAAGGGAATTCCAGGTGAAAACTACATTTTGGGAGGGGAAAACATGTCCTATCGTTCCTTCTTTAAGGAAGTGGCCAACGCCAGTGCAAAACATTTTCACATGCTGCATATGCCGGTTGGATTAATGCAGTTCAGCGCATGGATCATGCAACTTAGAGCCAATTGGTTTGGGATACCTCCAGCAATTACGCCGGAATGGGTGGATCGTTTTAAGGTGAACTGGATGCTTTCGCACCAGAAAGCTTCTGATGTTTTAGGATATCAGACCACTCCTATGGATCAGGGAATAAACAATACGGTTCATTGGCTGGAATCTTTGCAGAAACCATAAATCTATTGACTCTTTACTATCATACGTGTTGGCAACATGGTCTGTTTGAATAAGTACTACCCTGCCGCCCTCCTTTGGTGTTTAATTATTGCCTACAGTGATTTTGGTCATTGATGTCTTGATTTGAGTCCTTGTAATTTTGGCAGACAAAACTGATTGCCATGACCAAGATCCTTGTCACCACCGATTTATCTTCCGCATCAAAGGCGGGTATTCGTTTTGCTCTGCAATTAGCCTCCCAGCAGGAAACGGAATTGATTTTTTTTCACTGCTTTCAGGCACTTATTCCTACGACCGTTCATCAGGGACGGATTGAAACTGCACTGAAACGGCAAACCAAAAGTACCCTCCACAAACTGGAGCGGTTTATTAGCAGTGCCATCAGAACTTCCCGGTATAAACCTGGAAAATATCGCTGTGCTGTACTGGAAGATCTGAGTCCGGACAGTGCCATCCTGCAATATGCCCGCGAAAGTGAAGTGGATTATATATGTATCAGTACCCGTGGCGCCGGGGAATTGATGAAGTTCATGGGAACCCATACCAGCAAGGTTATTGAAAAATCTACAATACCTGTAGTAGTGGTTCCGCATACCTATCGCTCGAAAAAGGTGGATCGTGTGCTGTATGCCAGCGACCTTGGTGAGGTGGAAAAAGAGTTGAATGTGGTATCACGGACTGCTCAAAACCTGGAAGCATCTGTGGATTTGGTGCATTTTTATTATAGTGCAGATGAAAAAATGGAAGCTGAAGTCAACTTCCCCCGTTGGCAAAAGAAGTTTCCTCTGCTCCAGCGGTTGCGGATGGAGTCGCACAACCTGAATGACGACTTTGCGCATCAAATGGAAAGAAACGTGCAAAAATTAACGCCCGGACTGGTCGTCTTTTTTACGCACCCCAAAACAGGCTGGTTTAACAAGTGGTTTAGCCCTAACC
>DLXL01000484.1:0-5831 GCA_003448025.1 Saprospirales bacterium
GGTGATTACCAAATCCTTTTATACGTTCACCTTTCCATTCATCCAAAAGTGGTTTTCCATAAATGATCAAAGGAATGTGCCGGGATTCAGGTCTGTCCATTCCAACTGCCCCGGGTTGTGAGGCGCCATGATCCGCCACCAGTACAAAAATGGCTTTCTCAACCCAGGATTGTTCTGCAGCGCCCTGGAAAAAAGCGCCCAGCGCCTGATCCACAAAGGCCGCACTGTTCAGGAATTTTTCTGAATCCGTGTTGGCAGCCCATTGGCTTTTAAAGGGCACATCATAAGGCGGGTGCAGGCTTAAGGTAAGTGTAGCTGCAAAAAACGGCGGGGTTAACTGATTTATCTCTTGCAACATCCGCTGCAAAACCACCTGATCATCTGCTCCCCAGCGTTGCGTTTTTTCTTCAGAAGTAAAATCGCGCTCAGAAAGGATTTTATCAAACCGCTGATTGGTAAGCCACAGACCAATATTGGCAAAAGTGAGTTCTCCACCATATACAAACAGCGACTGATAGCCATTGCCTTTCAACAACTTGGGCAAGGAACCCAACGAAGAGGCTTTATCATCCAGCAAAATAATACTCTGGTCAGGCTGTGCCGGGTATCCGGCCAAAATAGACACCAATCCCTGATCTGTTCGGTAACCGCTGCCGTAAATGTTTTCAAATAAAATACCTTCCTTGATTAACCTGCTCAAATTGGGGCTCACCCCTTTCATTCCGCCAAGTTCTTCAATAACCTGCGCGGTATGACTTTCCAGCATCAGAAAGACGAGGTTTACAGGCTTTAGTAATGGCACTGAATCTTTCGTGAACTCTGTTTTCCTGAATTGATAGGTTATCTCCCCCAATCTGCCCCATTTCAAGTTTTCAATTCTTTGTTGCGCAACAGCATCCTCCATAACCTTGTATCGGTTTTCGGTGGATCTGGCCTCCACCAGGCTATGCCCGACACTCCACCCGGGATTGGTAGCAGCATGATTATCAAACAAATGTGCAGAGTAATAAACTGCACTTTCATTGATTGGCATAACGCCCAGTCCGCCACGTATAGCAAGTACCAATAAACCCAGCCAAATAGGAAATCCGAGTGCAACCCACCTTGACAGGCTTTGGGAAGGGTAAACAGTGTTGCCAACTATGCGCTAGTATATTTTCCAAATCATCCAGATGCCGCATGCATATAGCGCCACACAAACAGCCTTAAAAGCAAACGACATGGAATCCAGCAAGGCGCTTGGCGTTTTAAAATATTCCACCGCCCTGTTATTCAATGGCGTGTGCCACTCTTCATACACAAACAAGTTAGCTCCAAATACAAAGATAAAACCACTGAACAACAATACATTAATGCACAAAATCCCTTTATTAATCCATGTATAACCCGATTTTCCCCATGCGATCCCTATTTGCCAGAGGATCAAGGGTATTGCCATTAGATAGGCCGCAAAACTGATGTCCAGGGATAACCCGTACCAAAACGACCACCATACATTGGCAGGCTGTTCCACCGACCAGTCGTTATGAAACCACAGCACAAACCACAAACTGAACATCCCAAAAAACACCAGCCAAAATCACAGTAAACGAATGGGGAAAAAGAAGAATGGCAGATTTTTAAACATCAGAAATGGAAAAGAGGAACCCCGCAAAGTTAACTCAGTGTAAAGTTTTCAGTGGCTAAATCCGGATTTCTTCGTCGAAAGGACACCTACTTTACCAGTAATACACAGCAAACTACCAAAAACCTTGTGTTATATGGTAAAAAATCACTTTTTTTGCCCTGCAATTCTCCGATACCCATGTACCGAATACTCCTGATTCCAGCCATATTATTGTTCCATTGTTTGGGCGCCCTGCCTGTTTCCGGACAGAATAGCGCTGTTATGGACACCCTGGCAGGAAAGCTCAGCGTAATGGTTGCGTTGGCACAAGCAGGCAATTTTGAACAGGCTCAGGTAGAAGTAGAAAGCCTGCGGGAATTCATGAAACGCTATGACATCCCGGTTACTGCCAGGGCATTAACCCTGATGTCAGGTATCTATCAGGCCAATTCTGACGAACGTAGCGCAACCACCCTGCTTCATTCCGCAGAGATGGATGCCCGAAAAGATGCCAACCCGTTTACCAAATCTGATTTACTTCAAGCACTCGTTCAGGAATATAGAAAATGGCAAATGCCAGATCAGGCATTGACTTGCCAACAGTTATTAACGGTAGCCCAAGACTCCATTAAAGCCCGGGAAAGAAAGGCAGAAGCCATTGGGATGCGCCAGAAATATGATTCCCTGGCCGTATTACATCAACTGGAGCTAAGTAACCAGGGTAACTATTACCAGATTCCCAAGGATCGTGCCTTGATCTATGGAAGCCTGGCAGGCTTGATCTTGCTGATTTTGTTGATCAGAAATATGACCATCGATACGCGGTGGCAAAAATTACTGAGAAAAAAAGAGCAGGAATGGGAGCTTGTTAAAGCCAATTTGGAACATGAGGCCCAAAAGGCGCCTTTCACACCTGTTTTGACTCCTGAACCTGAAGCAAACAACTCCATCGTCTCTACGCGCATCCAGGAACCATGGACGCCTGGGCCAGGCCCTAAACCGCACCAGATTTGTCTGCTTATTGAGCCTAACCGCCAGGTAGTGCTATACTTAAAGTCTCTGCTTTCTGACCGTTTTCAGATTGAAACAGCCCAAACACAAAGTGAAGCCCTGGAAATGGCCAATGAAATGCTACCCGATCTGATCGTATGCGATGCCCTGATAAATGGACATGCCGGCATCGAAATTGCCAGACAAATCAAACTCAGTGAACGTACCAATCATATTCCGGTAGTTTTGTTGACCGACAAATTTGGCAACGAAGGGAAACTGGATGCTTTGCGCGCAGGTGCAGACGCGTGGTTTACGCGCCCTGTTATTGACGACGAATTTGATGCTTCCGTACAGCGACTACTGGAAGCACGAAAAATAAAGCATGAACAGTTTAGTCGCTTTTTACAGTTGTACTTTTCAGACAACAGAGTTGCCCTTCAGAATCCATTCCTTCAGCAAATTGTTCAACTCATTGAAACCAATCTGGCTAATCCAGACTTCCTGCCAGATGACATTGCCAAAAAACTACAATTAAGCAGAAGCCACTACGCTAAAAAACTGATGGTGCTCACTGGTAAAGAGCCGGTACAGCTCATCCGGGAATTACGTCTGGAAAAAGCAAAAGTATTGCTGGAAAAACGTGCAGGAACTCCTCAGGCCATTTCAGAGTTGGTTGGCTTCAGCAACCCCGGTACTTTTGCCCTGGCATTCAAGGAATACTTCGGAGAAAACACCCTGTTACTGTATTCCATGCCTCAGGGCAGACTCTAAATGATCTTTACTGCCATCGCGGCTTATCAAAACTCTCCGTGCCAATGTTCAATCGATTCGCCCTGATTGGGCTGCTGATATATTGCCAATCACTAACCGGTTTTGCCCAACAACAACTTTTTGTAGACGAAGACCTCAGCAGATTCTGGATAGCTTACGACAGCATTGTAGCTACCTCCGACACCCTGGCTCAAGCACGTTTGCTGGATCAATTGTTTATGGCTCCCGCCACAAAAGGGCTCAAAAGTTTGCAGGAAGTACGCCGATACACTCCGGAGAGCTATCTCCATGCTATCAGAAGTTATCCGGCTTTTTGGAAAAGCATCCGACATAACAGCCAACACCTGGAATCCGTTAAAGCAGAGATCAGCAGGGATGTTGCCCAATTGAAGCAGTATTATCCCGCGTTGAAGCCAGCCACCATTTACTTCCTGATGGGTGTCTTCCGAACGAATGGCACTACGCAGGCAGACCGCGTTTTGCTGGGCGCTGAAATGGCCCTGACCGACGCTTCTGCAAATACGCACGAACTTCCAGAGCACCTGCAAAACTATTACAGGCTCTATCGTCCTTTGGAGCAGGTAGGGCTGCTATGCACCCACGAATACATCCATATCCAGCAAAAACAACCGCAGGACAATCTCTTGTGTTACACCCTGCATGAAGGTATTGCAGAGTTCATTTCCTGCCACGCAACCGGAAAGCCCACTTCCTTGCCCAATTTTCCATTTGGATTTAAGGAGGAATCGCGCATTAAAGCTCAATATATACAAGACCTTTATCTGCCAGGTGTACTGAATAACTGGATGTGGGGAACCAACACCAACGAACTCGGCGAAAGGGATCTGGGATATTTTGTTGGTTATCGTATTGCAGAAGCATATCTGGCCAAAGCCAAAAACAAAGCAAAAGCTATACGCGAACTTATTGAACTGGATTACACGAATGACAAGGCAGTAGAGAGAATCGTAGACGGTTCCGGTTATTTTTCTAAAAAAATCAGTGCCATTTACCAGGATTATGAAGCTTCCCGTCCGCGGGTAAGCCATATTTCACCGTTTAAGAACAAAGACAAAAAGGTAAAGCCCGGACTCACCAGAATTACCGTCCATTTCTCTCAACCCCTGAATGGGCACAATACCGGCGTGGATTACGGCCCTTTGGGAGAAACAGCATTCCCAACACTCAGCAACCGCACCTGGTCAACCGCCGGCACCGCCTGGTCGTTCGATGCAGATTTAATGCCTGGCAAAACCTATCAGATTCTCCTTTCCAACAATTTCAGGTTAGCCAACGGCGTCAGGCTCAAACCATTCCTGATCGAATTTCAAACCCTGCCAGAATAATGGATTTGGTAGCATATTCCTTTTATCAAAGGGTACACCTTTTAAAAAATACGCCATTAACAAAATAATCCGAATAAAAATTACCATACTTAAAATATATTCATATTTTTGTTAACATTTTTAGTGTAATATCAAATATATATAACAGACAGCGTGTTGTGTTTGCCTGTCTGATAGCCTTCGGTTAAGTTTCCAATCCTGCCATGAAACAGTTAACCGTATATACTTATGAGAAACCTAAACCTCCCATCACTGGCTGGGGCATTTTGCCTTTGCCTCCACCCTCCCCTATTTGCATCCCTCCACCGTAACCTATCATCCAACGCAGGCATCATTCATAGTATAGCAGCCTTTGAACAGGAAAAATTACTTTGCAGCAGGGAAAATTCAGGTTTCATCTACCTGAATGCAAACGAAATTCCTACCTCCTATAGTCCAACCAGTGGAAACTTTGCCTTTTCCAATGTTCAACAGGTAGCCTTCACTCCAGATGGCGGCTGGCTTATAGGCCACGCCGGAGGAATTGCACGCAAACAATCCGAAACTTGGACCTACTGGGACACAGCCTCCATTGGTCTCACCTTTGAATACAATGGCATGACCACCATCAAGTCCAGGTCAGATGGCTGGATGGCTGTAGGCACCATGTATCATGGCGCAGCCGTTTTTAACGGACAAAAATGGTTGTCGTATAACACAGACAACAGTCCTCTTCCATCCAATCAGGTTCAGGATCTGGCTTTCGGACTGAATAACAGCCTGTATTTTGCCACCTTCAGAGGACTCGTTGTGTGGGATGGCCGTAATTGGACCGTCCATAATACCAATACTACCGGTATTCCTAATTTTGGGAACCTGAAATCAGTGGCTGTCCTGGAGAACGGGGATGTGTGGACCACTTTTTCCGGCAACCGGATCGCTTTACTCAGAGATGGTATTTGGAGCCATCTCAACTTGAACGATTTGGGCATCACAGTAGAAGAAAACAGGGTTGGGCGCCTGCTGGTGGATGCTGGCCAGCGACTTTGGCTGAGCGCAACCAAAACCATTTCTGTGCTGGACCGCAATGGATGGAACCATTTTTCTATCCCGGTAAAAGATAAGGCCGACCCATT
>DLXL01000484.1:5984-6430 GCA_003448025.1 Saprospirales bacterium
ATTTGCTCAACCAACATTCACGGTTGACGGGACCGGACAGGTTTGGATAGCGGGTCGTTCACTCCACAAATGGATACCTGAGAGCAGCGTGCCGGTTACCTGCAAAGAACCTGCTATGATGGCTAAGTCCTCCAACTACGTTAAAGTAAACAATGCTCAATTCAACTCCGTTACCGATCGTTTTTTTGTTGACCTCCCATATTGGAATCAACAGATCGTGCGGTTTGAAATATTCGATAAATTGGGAAAGCAATGGTACGCCAAAACCACCTTCATTCAGAACGGCTCCTACACCATTGAATTACCTGAAGCCATTCCACCGGGAGAATATGTGTTACACGCACGCAACGACGCGGGCAAACGACTCGTAGGGAAGTTTGTAAGAGCCTGAGTTATTGGGGATGAGGCGCTGAGTTTTTATTCACCGCAGAGTTGCGAGCCCCTCC
>DLXL01000484.1:6643-8315 GCA_003448025.1 Saprospirales bacterium
TCACCCCCAAAACTCAGCTTACCTTAGCGTCCAGACATGAATCGCGAACAAGAACTGGCCCATTTTCAAAGGCTTAAAATGCTGCTGCTTCAGGAGAAAGAAGCAGATTATCGCAATTTTCTGGAATTGGTTAGGGAAAATCCGCTTCCCAAGCGTGTGGAAGAAGGTTATACCTGGTTTCCGTTAAACGTGCTTAATACGGGCTTTTCACTCGGCGAAAAAGCCTTCATTGTAGTGGAGCGCACCAGCAGAATTAACGAACCGCATCAATTGCGGGCCGGACAGCCCGTGAGCCTGTTTACCCTGGCGCCCGACGCAGAACAACCTGAAAAACAAGGGGTGATCAACTATGTGGAACGGAACAGGATGAAAATCATCCTCAATGCCAGAGATGTTCCCGATTGGATTCAGGCCGGACAAATAGGTGTTGACATGCTGTTTGATGACCGGAGTTATTTTGAAATGGACAAGGCTCTGGATAAAGTGATGCAAGCCAAAGGGGATCGATTAGCCGAACTCAGGCGACTTTTTACGGCTGGCGACGGGCAGCATACACCCCTTCAATGGCCCGAGGCCGGCAAGGATGCTGCAACCCTGAACCCGTCGCAACAAAATGCGGTGAGCGCTATTTTGCACCACCGGGATGTAGCTGTGGTACATGGTCCGCCCGGCACCGGTAAAACCACTACACTGGTAGCTGCCATTAAAGCACTTTCCCAGACAGAACAAACGGTATTGGTAACTGCTCCCAGCAACACAGCAGCCGATTTGCTCACAGAACGATTAGCAGCCCAGGGATTGAATGTGGTGCGCATCGGGAATGTGAGCCGGGTAGATGAAGCAGTAATTCAACACACTGCCGAAGCCTTGCTGGCCGCACATCCGGAGGCCAAAAACATCAAAAAAGTAAAAATAGCCGCTGCTGAGTACAGGCGTCAGGCAGCCCGTTTCAAGCGTAATTTCCAGGCTGAAGACCGGCGGGAACGAACGCATCTGAAACAACAAGCCAGAGAACTCGACGATTGGGCCCGAACCCTGGAAGACCGCGTAATGGATGAGATATTAAGCAGTGCTCAGGCCATTACTTGCACCCTGGTTGGTGCAGCACATCCATTATTGGAAAAGCGACGTTTTCGAACCTGTGTCATTGATGAAGCGGCCCAGGCCCTGGAGCCGGCCTGCTGGATTCCTATCGCTAAAAGCAGTCGGGTGGTGCTGGCTGGCGATCCATTTCAATTACCCCCAACCGTCAAAAATCTGGATGCCGCCCGAAATGGCTTATCCACTACCCTGATTGAACGTTGCCTGGATTTACTTCCTGGTCATGTACATTTGTTAACGGTACAATACCGTATGCACCAGGCTATTATGGCCTTTTCCAACCAATACTTTTATGGAGGAATCCTGGAAGCGCACCATAGCGCCGCCCACAGAACCCTCTACCTGAACGATCCCGATGCCATAGAAACAAGTGTTAGTTTTATTGACACTGCCGGATGTGGTTTTGAGGAAAAACTCCAGGAATCCATTGGAATGTTACACCGAAATCCGAGCAGATTCAACCCCGAGGAAGCTCAACTGCTGGTTAAGCACCTGAAAGGTTTGCTGCATCGGATGGGTTTCCCGGAACGATGGGGAACAGAAACACCGCCACCCGGGCCTGATATCGGCA
>DLXL01000484.1:8421-8824 GCA_003448025.1 Saprospirales bacterium
GGCCTGATATCGGCATTTTATCGCCATACCGTGAGCAGGTGAATCAACTGGAAGCCCTGGTTCGGGAAGATGAGCTGTTGGCGCCATTGCTGCAAAATGGCCATCTTACCATCAATACCATCGACGGATTTCAGGGCCAGGAACGGGATGTGGTGTACATCAGTCTGGTTCGTTCCAACAACAAACACGAAATCGGATTCCTCCAGGACTACCGCAGAATGAACGTTGCCATGACCCGTGCACGCATGGCATTGGTAGTTATTGGTGATTCAGCCACCATTGGAGAAAACAAATTCTACCAGCAATTCATGGACTACTGCGCCGAGCATGGCGCGTATAGAACGGCGTGGGAATACGTTGGGTGAAGAATACATGATTTAAGAGTACATGATTGAAGAGGGAG
>DLXL01000484.1:8946-11594 GCA_003448025.1 Saprospirales bacterium
AAGAGTACATGATTGAAGAGGGAGGGCGCCCGGCCTGGCTACTCACGAAACCCAAGCGCAACGCCCTCCCTCTTCAATCATGTACTCATGTACTCTTCAATCATGTACTCAACGCAGCCTTCCCAGCACTTCTTTTAGCCTGCGGATCGCTTCCCTGAGTTGTTCCTCAGAGGCAGCATAGCTGAGGCGGAAGCAATTCGGATCACCGAACGCCGAACCTGAAACCAACCCAACGTAGGCCGTAGACATGACATAATCACAGAAGTCATCTGCATTTTGGATGGTCACATGGCCATCTGTTTTTCCAAAATAACTGCTGATATCAGGGAAAACATAAAAAGCACCTTCAGGATGATTGGCCCTGATTCCGGGCACCTCCTCCAGCATAGAAAGTACAATATCCCTTCTTTCCCGGAAGGCTTCCCGCATAGCAAAAGTAGGTTCAAGATCAGCCATCAACGCAACAGCACCGGCTTTCTGACTGAATGACGCCGCGCCGCTGGTCACCTGACCCTGTATCTTGGTGCAGGCATCTGCAATATATTTTGGAGCTCCCATATATCCCAGACGCCAGCCTGTCATGGAAAAACCTTTAGCAAATCCGTTTACCGTGATGGTTCGGTCTTTCACCTGGGGAAATGTACCGATACTCACATGTTGATGCGTGAAATTGATATATTCATAAATCTCGTCGCTAATCACCAGTACATGCTCATGTTGGGCCAGTACATTGGCATAAGCCTCCAGTTCATCCCGGTCGAACACTGTTCCGGTTGGATTGCATGGTGAGGAAAACAAGACAAATTTTGTTTTTGGCGTAATGGCATCGGCCAGTTGTTTGGGAGTGGGCTTAAAATCATGCTCCACACCGGCGTAAACGCAAACAGGAGTTCCGCCAGACAACTTCACGATCTCAATATAGGACACCCAATAGGGTGCAAAAAGGATCACTTCATCACCAGGATTGAGCAATGCCTGACAAAGATTGTAGATGGTTTGCTTGGCGCCGTTACTGACCACAATTTGCTCGGGTTTGTAATCCAGTTGGTTATCACGCTTGAATTTTTCACTGATTGCCTTGGTGAGTTCCGGCAAACCTGCCACCGGAGTATACTTGGTGTATCCGTCTTTCAAGGCCTGATAAGCAGCTTCTTTGATGTGATCAGGGGTGTCAAAGTCTGGTTCTCCGAGACTAAGGCTAATAACATCGTGACCTAGCGCGCGTAATTCACGTGCCATACGGGCCATTTTCAGGGTTTCAGATTCAGCTAGGTGCAGTACGCGTTCAGAAAGCATATAATACAATGTGTAGAATGTGTAGAATGCGGTTAATGTGGGGAATTTGGTTAATGGTTGATTTTGAGTAGTGCCAAACCATTACAGCAGCAAGGATGAGTATCATTAAAATAAGTACCACTACCCATGTCTGCAAAAAACGGATTTTTCTGCGACGTTTAGGTCGCGGACTTCGATCCAGCTTTTGCTCCAATTTTTGCCAAACCTCTTCAGGTGGCTTTTCATGAAGCTTTTGCTCATTGTGTTTAAAAAAATCAAATATATCAGACATCGAACAAGATACTAATTGTTACCAGTTTGCTGATTAAAAATTGTTGTATTCAATCCATTTCTCAGACCTCAAACCTTTTCAACAAACTTCTTAGCTTTTCTTTAGCCAAGATCAACTGACTCTTACTGGTGTTAATACTGATACCAAGCATTTCTGCGATTTCCACATGTTTAAAGCCCTCAAGCACGTACAAATTGAAAACAGTGCGATATCCCGGTGGAAGTTGATCCAAAACTTCCAGAATTTCTTTGGCCGACATTTCAGATTCAATATTGAATCCGTCAGGCTGATCAGGTATTTCCCGCCCGTCTCCCGGGAAGTCTAATGGTTGTGTCTTTCTCAGCATCATCAGGCATTCATTTACCATAATGCGGCGGATCCAGCCTTCAAAACTTCCAGCTTCGGTGAATGCATCAATTTGAGAAAAAACCTTGAAAAAGCCACTAATCAGGGCTTCTTCAGCATCTTCCCGACGCTTTAGGTAGCGCCTGCAAACACTGAACATTAAGGGAGAATAATGCTCGTAAAGCCACTTCTGGGCCATTCGATCCTGATCCCTTAACCGGATTAATAGTTCTTGCGTTTGCATATCTGAAATTCAGGGCAAAGTTGGTAATACTCCGGCACTGCACCGTCAACTTTTCGTGAAAATTGAACCAAATTTAAGGAGGATCACTTAACAAACTGATTTTGAATTATTTAACAACAGCAAATATTGCTTTACAATTAATCTGAAAATTTCAAAAATCTTTTTGTCCTTTGTGAAACAAAAGGCCAGTATTACGACTCCAAAACAGTCAGTAGTCTGAAAATCAATTCATTACCCATCAATCAGCCTTTCCTTTATGAGCGAAAATCAAAACTCCCGTACTTACGCCATCACTGTCACTATTTTACTCTTTTTAGCAGCAGGAATTGGCTTTTTCTTTTGGCAAAAATCCAAAAACTATCTGGCCGAAACCCAAAAACTGGAAAAAGAACGCCTTACTCTGGAAGCAGAAAAGGCACAAATCACCAACTCACTGGATAGCATGACCACTGCCTATTCCAGTCTTAGAACAGAGAATGAAAGCCTCGCCGG
>DLXL01000286.1:0-544 GCA_003448025.1 Saprospirales bacterium
TACCAAATTCTCCACAGGCACGTGCAAGGTGGTGATTTATCCGGCCGGCCATAGCGGTGCCGCCAGTCATAGACGACACCCAAATGGGGGTGCGCAGGGTTTTGCCCATAAACCGTGTGGGCGGTAATGATCCAGAAGCCGGATGTGCTGCCAGCATAGGCTCATAATAAAACCGCGGATCCAGTTCTCCGGATTCCACCCGACTGCGAAAAGCCAGTTCAATATGATCTTTTTTGCGGCTTTCGGCCGTAGGGTCGTCGGTCATGGACAGATTTGACTCGTTCGTCATAAAAAGCAAAGGTACAGGAATGATTGTGCCCACAACAAAGTTGCAATTGTCTTTGTTTTGCGTTGCCAGGTGTTTTAGTACCTTGGTGTTTGGGTGTTTAAGTATTTTAGTGTTTTGGATGCAATGTTTTTTTGACTTCCTGCTCCCAAAGCACTTTCACAGGAAGTCTTTTACCTAATTAAAATGAAAGCCCTTTATCTGAAATATAAGCTCACGGATCTGGCTATTGACCGCATCATTGAAATGGCCTGGGAA
>DLXL01000286.1:688-1928 GCA_003448025.1 Saprospirales bacterium
GGAAGACCGTACGCCATTTGAAGCCATTACCTTTCAATTTGGCTTGTCGGAAGCGGAGGTGATCCGGCTGATGAAACACGAAATGACGCTTCAGAATTGGAAAAAATGGCGTGCCAGGGTACAGGGCAGAGCTACCAAACATGAGGCGCTTCGAGCAGACGATATTGATCGGTTCAGATGCAGCAGGCAGCGTCAGATTACCCGAAATCGAATCAGTAAACGCTAACAGAAAATGAAGAACACTATAACCTTTCTTTGCTTGGTCTTTTTTTCCGTTTCGGCTATCTCCCAAAAAGAGTACCCGGACTATAATCAGGAAGTTGCACATCACCGGGCGGAATACAAGGCTGATTTCCTTACCAATCCACGCTCTCCACTGCGTGCAGCAGATACATCGATGCTGGATTTTTTTCCGGCTAAAAAAGAATGGGCTATTCCGGCAGCATTTCAACGCACGCCAGAAGCTATTCCGTTTATCATGATGACCTACAGTGGTCAGAAACGGGATTATGTGCAATTTGGCAACCTTACCTTTAAAGTGGGGGATCAAACACATACGCTCAGAATTTACCAAAACCTGAAACTGATACAGGACTCCACTTACCGCGATCATTTGTTCCTTCCTTTCAAAGATCTGAGTAATGGCGGCGAAACCTACGGTGGTGGCCGGTATCTTGATTTTCGTCAGGGTGATATAAAAAACGGCATTTTGATGTTGGATTTCAATAAATGTTATAACCCATGGTGTGCTTACAGCGATGGGTATAATTGCCCCATTCCACCGCGTGAAAACCATCTTGACATAGACATACCCGCCGGTGAGCGGAATTTCAAAGGCGAAAAGAAGCATTAGCGTACATGAAAATAGGCATTGTTTGTTACCCTACATATGGCGGTTCCGGCGTTGTAGCCACGGAGCTCGGGCTGGGATTGGCCAGGAAGGGTCACGAAATCCACTTTATAACCTACCGCCGGCCGGTACGTCTGGCCCATTTCCAGGCCAATGTATTTTACCACGAGGTAGACAATGAGGATTATCCCTTATTTGAATATCCGCCTTACGATACCGCCCTGGCCTCCAAAATTGTGGATGTGGTGCATTACCAAAACCTGGACATCCTCCATGTGCATTACGCCATTCCGCACGCGGCAGTGGCATATATGGCCAAAAAGATCCTGCTGGCTGAGGGCAGGTACATACCGGTAGTTACTACCCTGCACGGCACCGATATTACGCTGG
>DLXL01000286.1:2052-2237 GCA_003448025.1 Saprospirales bacterium
GCACGGCACCGATATTACGCTGGTAGGAAACAACCGGGCCTTTGCTCCGGTGGTGGAATTCAGCATCAATAAAAGCGATGGCGTAACGGCCGTTTCGCAAAGCCTGAAACAGGATACCCTGGAACTGTTTCACATTGAAAGGGAAATTCGGGTAATCTACAATTTTATTGATTTTGAAAGGTTTC
>DLXL01000286.1:2330-2829 GCA_003448025.1 Saprospirales bacterium
AAGAACATTTCAAAAAAATTATTGCCCCGGAAGGTGAACGTATTATAGCCCACACCTCTAATTTCCGAAAAGTAAAACGGGTGGAAGATGTAATCCATATTTTCCACAAAATCCGAAAGCAGGTGCCATCCAAACTGCTCATGATTGGCGATGGCCCGGAACGACAGCACTGCGAACAACTATGTCGCGAACTGGATTTGTGCGATGAGGTGCGTTTTCTGGGTAAACAGGATGCTATCGAAGAACTGTTGGCTATATGCGACTTGTTCGTTATTCCTTCAGAAAGTGAAAGCTTTGGCTTGGCTGCTCTGGAAGCCATGGCCTGCGAAGTGCCTGTAATCTCTTCCAACAGCGGCGGTTTGCCGGAAGTCAATATTCATGGTGAAACAGGATTTCTTAGCGACGCCGGCAATGTAACGGAGATGGCAAATTATGCCATTCAGCTGCTGCAAGATGAAGATATGCTCCGGCGGTTCCGCGCCAATGCACTGGAACAGGC
>DLXL01000286.1:2988-3119 GCA_003448025.1 Saprospirales bacterium
CGTAGATTTGATATAGAGCGAATATTACCTGAGTACGAGCGGTATTATGAGGAGGTGATAGAAAGAAGTGTAAGTAAAGTAGAATAAAGAGGTTGTGTCAAAAGTGATTTTTACCGCAGAGGCGCTGAGGC
>DLXL01000286.1:3358-7379 GCA_003448025.1 Saprospirales bacterium
CCTCTGCGCCTCTGCGGTAAAAATAAAAATCCGACTTTTGAGACAGCCTCCTACAAGGTGCTTTTTGTCCGCAAACCACCATTTTCATGATCAAAACAAGGATGGATTTTCCGGAGAAACTACCTTTGCCGGATATCTATCCTTGTTTGCATGAAACATCTGATCTTTTCCCTAACCTTCTTGTTTGTTGTTTGCTCCGCTTTTGCTCAAAACAGTTCGCACATTACCGGTAACCTGCAAGCCAACGGCAACTTCTTTTTTGCAGCTGACTCGGTGCTTGGAACAGCCGGAATTCCGCAGTACGACAACCAAAAATTTGGCGCAGAAACCTGGCTTTCCCTGAACTATTCTCACAATGGCCTGGATGCCGGAGTTCGTTTCGACATGTTCAACAACTCCAATCTCCTTAACCCCAATGCTTCGTTTTCCGACGTAGGTATTGGCCGCTGGTACATTCACAAACAGATCGACAAGTTTGATGTCGCCGGCGGTTACCTCTATAGTCAGATTGGATCCGGCATTATTTACCGGTCCTATGAGGAGCGCACCCTGATGATTGATAATGCACTGTTTGGCGCCCAGGTTGGCTATAAAATCAATGAAAACTGGAAAATAAACGCATTCACCGGCCGCCAGAAACAGCAGTTCAGTCGCTATGGCACCATCCTCCGGGGGGGCTCCATTGAAGGATTTATCAAACCGGACTCCACCAAAAACTTTACCCTGGCTCCCGGTGCAGGTATTGTAGGTCGTACCTATACCGCTGAAACCATTGATGATGCCAAATTTGAAGTGGCCGGTTATTTTAAGGACGAACAAATTGACTTGCAATATAATACCTACGCGGCCACCATTTACAACACCCTTACTGCCGGCCATTTTACCTGGTATATTGAGGCTGCCGGCAAAACCAAGGATGTTATTTACGACCCATTTGCTCCACGTTCCATCCTCATTGGTTCCGAAGTGCAAACGGTGAGCGGAAAACTGGTAAATCGCGAAGGCTACACTGTTTATACCAGCTTATCTTATTCCAAGAAGGGACTGGGTATTACGCTGGAAGGAAAACGTACCAAGGATTTCTCCTTCCGCCAAAACCCTAATGCACTGGGTATTCAGGGCCCCATTAATTTCCTTCCGCCTATGGCCAAGCAAAACACCTACCGACTTACGGCCCGTTTTGCCCCTGCAACGCAGGAATTGGGCGAACAGGCCGTGCAGCTGGATGTACGCTACAAACTGAATAAAAAACTATCTGTTGGGCTCAACTTCTCCGACATTCAATTCCTGGATGGCACTGAGTTGTACCGCGAGATAACGCCGGAGTTTACCTATAAACAAAAGCGCAAGTGGCAGCTCATTGGTGGGGTACAGATCCTGAAATACAATATATTTATATATCAGGGTAAGGATTCCTACGTGGACGCATTGACCCCCTATGGTGAATTCTTATATAAGTTCTCCCCGCGCAAATCCATCCGCATAGAAGCACAATACCTGCATACAGAAGAAGAATTTGGCTCCTGGGTGAACGGGCTGGTAGAAATTGGTCTGGCGCCTCACTGGATTTTCTATGCTTCCGATATGTACAAACTTAAGCACGGCAGTCTTGACCCCGGTTTGAGCCCGGAAAAAGCCAAAGACAAAACAAAATACGACGGCACCCATTTCCCGTCTCTTGGCGTTGTATATTCGCACAAATCCAACCGATTATCTCTGGCTTACGTCAAGCAGGTAGAAGGCATTAACTGTGCCGGAGGTATTTGCCGTTTGGAGCCGGCTTTCCACGGGGTGCGCCTAACCTTAAACTCATCTTTTTAAAGCATAGGGGATTACCCTCCTTGAATAGTCAATATAAAAATTCCGCTGCCATGAATAAAATACAACTACTTGCCTGTGTAGCCGCCATCGGTGTTTTTACCGGGTGCAAAGAAGAGCCCATTATCATTCCGAATCCAAGCCTGAATATTTCCGGCCGTACGGTACTGGTGGAAGAAGGTACAGGTGTGCGTTGCCAAAATTGCCCCATCGGAACGCAAACACTGGTAGCCTTGCAACAGCAATATGGCGCTGAAAAACTGATCGTGGTATCGCTGCATGCGGCCGCCAACTTTTCTGTACCATATTCCTCCAGTAAGTATGATTTCCGCTCCTCTGAGATACAGGAACTTGCCAATTACATTGGCCCTCTGGAAGGCTTCCCTACAGCAACCATCAACCGCCGGTTGTTACCCAATGAAACATCTGCCTTTATTACCCCGCACACCCGCTGGGGAGGCGAAGTGGCACAGGATCTGCAGCAGGATGCCAGCATGGCCATTTCTATTGCCAACACCTTTGATCCGGTTTCCCGCGCCCTGAACATTAAAGTGGATATTTTGCCGGATCAGGCACTAGGCGGTGAACTCCGCCTCACGGTGCTGATTACACAGGATAGCATTCGCGATCCGCAGTTGAATGGCAGCACACTGATTCCTGATTATGTACACCGCCACGTTGCGCGCGATGTAGTTTCGGCGCCCTCCGGCGATGTCATTACAGACGCCTTTGAAGCAGGTTCGTTGATTACCCGGAATTACACGGTAACGCTGCCTGATGGTCCTACCGGTTTCGACGAGAAGCACTGCAGCGTGGTAGCCTTCGTTCACAGGGGCGGAAACGCCAATAAGGAAGTGCTGCAAGCGGCAGAAAAGTATGTGTTAAAATAGAATTGCAAAAAATTGCGCAAAACCCCGCCGAAAGTTTTCACTTTGGCGGGGTTCTTTGTTTATACCCATTGTACTTTTGCACTACAAAACGTAGCCAGCATCTTTAACTTCCACCACAATAAGATATGTTTCACCTGACTGAAGAACATCTTGCCGTACAACAGGCCGCCAGGGACTTTGCCCAAAATGAACTCAAGCCCGGCGTTATAGAACGCGACACCAAAGGCCAGTATCCAACCGAACAGGTTCGCAAAATGGGCGAACTGGGTTTTCTGGGCATGATGGTCTCCCCGGAATACGGCGGAGGAGGCATGGATACGCTCTCTTACGTGCTGGCCATGGAGGAACTCTCCAAAGTAGACAGCTCCTGTTCCGTTATCATGTCGGTGAATAATTCACTCGTATGCTGGGGGCTTGAAACCTACGGCACGGAGGAACAAAAAAGAAAATACCTGCCCAAACTCACCAGCGGCGAATGGATTGGCTCCTTCTGCCTGTCTGAACCGGAAGCCGGTTCGGATGCTACCAGTCAGCGCACCACCGCCATTGACATGGGCGACCACTACCTGCTCAACGGTACCAAAAACTGGATTACCAACGGCGCTACCTCCAGGCTCCATCTGGTGATGGCTCAAACCCATGTGGAAAAAGGCCATAAAGGCATCAATTGCCTTATCGTGGAAGCCGATTCTCCGGGTGTAGTAATTGGCGCCAAGGAAGACAAACTAGGTATCCGCGCTTCGGATACCACTTCCATCATGTACACCGATGTAAAAGTGCCCAAGGAAAACCGCATTGGTGAAGACGGGTTTGGATTCAAGTTTGCCATGAAAACCCTTTCTGGCGGCAGAATCGGTATTGCTTCTCAAGCCCTTGGCATTGCCGCAGGCGCCTATGAACTTGCTGTTGCTTACTCCAAAGAACGCCAGGCTTTTGGCAAACCTATTTCCAATCACCAGGCCATTGCTTTCAAAATTGCCGATATGGCAACGGAAATTGAAGCTGCCCGTTTGCTGGTATACCGTTCTGCCATGATGAAGGACCAGGGTCAGAATTACGACCAGGCAGCCGCTATGGCAAAACTTTACGCCTCAGAAGTGGCCATGCGTCATACCGTTGAAGCCGTTCAAATTCACGGCGGTTATGGATTTGTAAAGGAATACCATGTAGAACGCCTCATGCGTGATGCCAAAATCACTCAAATCTACGAAGGTACCTCCGAAATACAACGTGTGGTGATCTCCCGCAACGTGCTCAACGGGGACCTCTATGTACCAATGACGGCTGACGGTGGACGGTAGACGGCTTACGGT
>DLXL01000286.1:7618-11731 GCA_003448025.1 Saprospirales bacterium
ACCGTAAGCCGTCCACCGTAGGCCGTAACCCGTCTACCGTCTATGCAAACATTCCTGGAATACCAATTATTTTCTTATAAAGGCTACACCCTCACGGTAGCCATGCTATCAGGTATTTTTCTGGTTTGGCTGCTTACCACCTTATTGCTGAGAGCCATCAGGAGAATTATTCGTAAGGGATCTGAAAGACTGCTGAATGTCGTGGATCGAGGCAGGCAACTGTCTGTATATCTGCTGGTCAAATACTTTGTGTGGACGATGGCTGTAGCAGTAATGCTGGAAATAGTAGGCATCCACGTTTCTGTCATCCTGGCCGGTTCTGCAGCACTGTTGGTGGGTTTGGGCCTCGGGATTCAGCAAATATTCCGGGATATCGTTTCCGGAGTGTTTCTCTTGTTTGAAGGAACCATAGAAATTGGAGACATCATTGAACTGGACGGCAAGGTGGGAAGGGTGGAGGAAATTAACCTGCGTACCTCCAAATTGCTCACCCGGGATGGTCATACCATGATAATTCCCAACCACAAATTTATTACGGAAAACGTACACAACTGGACACACCAGCAATCCGAAGTTTCAGCGTTCTCCGTAAACATCATGGTGCCGCATAAAACAGACGATCGGGTGGTACGCAAGGCCCTTCAGCAGGCAGCAGATGAAAATACTGATATTATACACAACGTTCCAGCCCAGGAGCCCCAGATTCGCCTTGCCGATTTTCAGGAAAAAGGCACTGTATACGAAATCCGCTTCTGGACCAATCAAAAATTTGAAGTAGACAGTATTAAGAGTGATTTACGCTGTGCCGCGCAGGAGAGGCTCAGAGGAGTACATGAGTGAAGATTACATGAATACATGAGTGAAGAGGGAACGCGTTGCATTTGTTATGGGTATGGGCCTTTGGCCCTGACGGCATCTAAGGCTGAACCAACGCCATCTTCACTCATGTATTCATGTACTCGTCAATCATGTACTACTTCAGCATCTCTTTCCAGTTTCGCACCGGCAGCCGTTCTCTGTGGCTCCACTTGCCGGTTTCCCAGTTCATATATTCAAGGCCTGAGAGGCTGAGTTTGTAGTCAAACTGTGAGGGAATATCATGTGTATAGCCATGATAATAATAGTCCAGCCCCATTTCTTTGGCCATGAGTATTTCCAGAAGCATGGTAAGCGTGCCCAGACTGCGTCGCTCATAATCCGGGTTGAATACGCAATACGTACCGGAAACCGTTTTTTTTCCTAAATGAAAAAAAGAGCAGGCGATCAGTTTGCCATCCAATTGAACGGCCAGTTCCCTACCCTCCGTGGGCATCAAATGCGGATAATCCGGATGGATAAAAGAGGCAAGGGTAGTGGATTGTTTTTCGTGAAAGCGATTTCGGTGCAAATCAAACAATCGTTCCCGATCAGAATCAAATTTGGCAGGTGCACTGATCACCAATAAGTCTTCATTCTGCCGGAGTATCTTCCGTTGACTCCTGGACAACTCAAAATCAGCGAGTCGGATACGCAGTGGAATGGTGCGGCATAATTGCATCCGCCAGGTAGAAAAATTATGGCGTACAAAGCGTTTTCCCAACAATCGCCATCCCTCCGCCAGGATCCTGTCCAGCGTTTCAGGAGTGAGCTGAACCATATCGGCCCGCTCATCAATCACATTTTCGAGGATGGTGGTAGAACTCATGGATTTTTTACGGCTTACGGTGGACGGCCTACGGTAGACGGCCTACGGTAGACAGTTTGGGCTAGGGGTAGCTAAAAATGCTCCATTATCCCGAGCCCAAACCGTTCACCGTAAGCCGTCTACCGTCTACCGTTACACCAATACCTCAGGCACAAACTGCTTGTAGATACCGGCCTGCATTTTCTCGCGCACAGCCGAGAAAGCATCCAGGGTGATCTGAATGTCCTCTTCCGTATGGGTGGCAGTTGGAATAAGTCGCAGGATGATCATGCCTTTAGGGATCACCGGGTACACCACTATGGAGCAGAATACACCGTAATTCTCGCGCATATCTTTCACCAGGGCCATGGCTTCTTCTACTTCGCCGTGCATATATACCGGGGTTACGCAGGTATTGGTATCGCCAATGTCGAAACCGCGTTCTTTAAGACCGTTTTGCAGCAGGCGGACATTGTGCCAGAGTTTTTCACGGAGTTCTGGCTTGGTTGTAAGCAATTCAAAGCGTTTCAGCAAGCCTTCTACCAGCGGCATTGGGAGCGACTTGGCGAAGATTTGGCTGCGCATGTTATATTTCAGGAACTGGATAATTTCCGGTTGTGCGGCAATAAACCCACCAATCAATGCCATACTTTTAGCAAAAGTGCTAAAGTAGATGTCTACATCGTTGGTTACGTTTTGTTCTTCTGCGGCACCGGCGCCGGTTGGGCCCAGCATTCCGTATCCATGGGCATCGTCAATGAACAAACGGAAGCCATATTTTTCTTTCAGGGTACAGATTTCGCGCAGTTTGCCCTGGTCTCCGCGCATCCCGAATACGCCTTCTGTGATCACCAGAATTCCTCCTCCGCTTTCGTCGGTAAGGCGCTTGGCACGTTCAAGACATTTTTCGAGGCTGGCAATATCGTTATGTGTGAAGGCAAAACGCTTGCCCATGTGCATGCGTACGGCATCTACTATACAGGCGTGACTCTCCGCATCATATACAACCACATCATGGCGGGTAAGCAAGGCATCGATGCATGACATAACGCCCTGATATCCGTAATTGACCAATAAACCGGCGGGTTTACCCACATGATTAGCCAGCAAGGTTTCCAGCTTATGGTGCAACTGGGTATCACCGCTCATCATTCGGGCGCCCATTGGGTATGCAAGCCCCCATCGTGCAGCAGCTTCTGCATCCGTTTTTCGCACTTCAGGGTGATTGGCCAGGCCGAGATAGTTGTTGATACTCCAGCAAACCACTTCTTTGCCTTTGAATGTCATGCGGTTTCCGAGTTCTCCTTCCAGTTGAGGGAACATGTAGTAGCCTTCCGCCACTTCGGCATATTTGCCCAGCGGGCCTGCCTGTTTGTAAATTCTTTCAAATAAATCCACTGTTCAGGAATGTGTTGGTGAGTGTATAGACGTTGGAGGTAGGACTCTTGGACATTAGATCTTATACGTCCGGCTTAAGCCCCCCAATCGTAAATCGTAAATCATGTAATCGTCAATCGTAAATCCTCAGGCTTCTACCTCTTTTTCTTCCATAAATCCTTGCTGGATCATCCATTTGTCGGAGAAGAATTTGGTAACGTACTTGGAACCATGGTCAGAGAACAATAATACCACCACATCATTTTCGGTGAGTTCGCCCTGAATTTGTTCCAGTGCCTGAAGTGCCGCACCGCTGGAGTAACCTACCATCATGCCTTCCATGCGGGCGAGTTCGCGGGCGCGCAGGGCACTGTCTTTATCGGTTACTTTCTCAAACCGGTCAATCAGATCAAAGTCCATATTGGCCGGAATGATGTTCTTTCCAGTGCCTTCGATACGGTACGGATAAATCTCTTTTTCGTCGTATACGCCAGTTTCGTGGTATTTTTTCAACACAGAGCCATAGGCATCTACGCCGATAATTTTAACCTCTGGGTTTTGCTCCCTCAAATACCTGCCAGTACCACAAAGCGTTCCGCCAGTACTGGTGCTGCCGATGAGGTGTGTGATACGCCCGGAAGTTTGTTCCCAAATTTCCGGACCGGTGCTGAGGTAGTGCGCCTCGCCGTTCTCAGGATTGTAGTTTTGGTTGATATAGTAGGCGCCCGGAATTTCTTTAGCCAACTGCTCGGCACGACGGTAGTAAGATTCGGGGTCGTTGGGTTTAGCCTCCTGAGGACACAAGTGCACCTCCGCACCCATGGCCTTTAGGTTATTCAGTTTGTCCTCACTGATTTTACTCGTTACAGTGAGTACACATTTATACCCTTTAATAGCTGCTACCATAGCCAGACTGAATCCGGTGTTTCCGCTGGTGGCATCTACAATGGTTCCTCCCGGTTTTAGTTTGCCCAAACGTTCTGCGCGCTCAATGATGTGCAATGCGATGCGGTCTTTGGCACTTAAGCCCGGGTTAAAGGCTTAAATCTTAGCATACACTGTAGCAGGAATGT
>DLXL01000286.1:11836-14807 GCA_003448025.1 Saprospirales bacterium
ACTGTAGCAGGAATGTGGAGTACAATATTATTCAGGCGAATAAGCGGGGTCTTGCCAATCGTTTCAAGGATATTGTTGAAAACCATATGCCAAAGACTTGTTTAAAAGTGAAAATCGGATGAAATCAAGGGCAAAAGTAGGGAGAAAACCGGTAGGAAAATCACACAATTTACAAATGTAAAATTAACAAAAAAAACAATTGCGGATACTTGTATATTCCAAACAGACATTTACCTTCGTGCGCTCTTACAGAACTTCCTTCTGTATTTGCGTTATATCACTCAATCGTTTCAAGTTTTAATCTCCAACACACACTATGTTAGTTTTATTTACTGCACTTGCAGCCATTGCTCTGGTTCGTTTTTATCCGGAATTGGTTGCCTACATCACCGCTTTTGCGGCCCGCCGTTAAACGGCAATCCAGTTTCCCGCTTTTCTCCAACTTCAAAAAATTGATTAGGCCGGTCCAGAAGGACTGGCCTTTTTTGATTTTAATTCCTTCAGTTGCGCAAACACAAAGTCCAATCACCGTTCAATCATTAAAAAACCATCCGAAGCCACTCCTCATCCCCAAACTTTTCTCAATTTCGCCCCTAAATTCCCCACATTAACCATATTCCCCACATTAAATCACATGCGCAGCCTCCCGCAATTACTCGATCTCGTTCAGCAATACGCTCAGGAAAACCCTTTCCCGGGGGAATTGCCGGAGTTATACGATCCCTGTGCCTATATTCTCACGCTGGGAGGCAAACGCCTGCGTCCGGCACTAACGTTAATGGCCGCTGAACTATTCAACCAACCGGCAGAAACAGCACTGCCGGCGGCCTGGTCGGTAGAATTATTTCATAACTTTTCGTTGATGCACGATGATATTATGGATGCCGCACCTTTGCGCAGGGGGCAGCCAACTGTGCATCATAAATGGAATCAAACCACCGCCATCCTGAGCGGCGATGTGATGTTGATTTTTGCCTACAGGTTCCTTACCCGGTTCCAGCAACCACAAACAGTGGCGAGGCTGGTGGAAATATTCAACCGTGTAGCCACAGAGGTTTGTGAAGGCCAGCAAATGGATGTCAATTTTGAAACACGCAACACCGTCAGCATTCCGGAATATATCCGGATGATCGAACTAAAAACGGCGGTATTGCTTGGCGGAGCCCTGGAAATGGGCGCCGTATGCGCTGCCGCCTCCGAAGCTGACTCCCGGCATCTGTATGAACTGGGCAGGTTAGCAGGTATTGCTTTTCAGATCCAGGATGACCTGCTGGATACCTACGGCGATCCGGCCAAATTCGGGAAACAGGTGGGAGGCGATATTCTCCAGAACAAAAAAACGCTGCTGGTGCTCAAAACCCTTGAAACCGCTCCGGAAGCCGATCGGCAGGAGCTATTGCATTGGATGCAAACCGGCGCCGATAACCCCGATGACAAAGTGGCTGCCGTGCGCGCCATTTTCGAACGGAATGGTATTCCTGAACTGATTGAAACTGAAAAAACGCATTACCAGGAAGCGGCCTTCCGTCATTTAGATGAGGTACAAGCGCCCGAGGAACGCAAAACCGTTTTGCGCAGCAGCCTGGAAGCACTGTTTGAGCGAGACCGATGAGGGGCGGGGAACGGTAGACGATGAACGATGGACGATGTTTTGTGCTCGGGAAAGTTGAATGGATCAATTACCCGAGCACAAAGAATCGTTCATCGTTCATCGTTTACCATCCATCGTTCACCTCTTGAAATCCAGTAAAAAGTGCCGGACGGCCTCCTGAAACAGGGCCTCATCATTGTCAAAGAACGACACCTCCACTGGTAGAACATATACCGGGAGCTGATTTTTCCAGAAAAAATCCCGGTGTAATTCCAGACGCATGGCGTCTTTTTCGGTGGTAATAATAATCTTGTTTCTGCTGTCGAGCCGGTTGAAACGACGCATCATATCGTGCAGTTCGTCTTCCTTAAAAAAGTGGTGATCTTCAAATTCCAGGGTTTGCGCACTTCGCACGGAGGCGCCCAGGTACTTGAGCAGATAGTCGGTATTGGCAATGGCGCTTATCAGTAAAACATCCGTATCAAGATCCAGTGAGCGTTTTTGATCCGGCCGTAGCAGATCATAAGGCATTCCATAACTATAGTGGGAAAAAAACACCTTCTGACGGGGGAATGGATCGATTTCCTGGATCATTTTTTGGCGATCCATTGCAGAAAGTTCCGTCGGGCATTTGGTCACAATGATCAAATCAGCCCTTCGGTAATTGTACCGGCCCTCGCGCAAACGACCTGCAGGGAGCAGCCAATCCCGTGTAAATGGGCGAGAATACTCTGTGAGCAGAATATTGAGTCCGGGAGTAACAGCCAGGTGCTGAAAGGCATCGTCCAGCAATACGCATTGGGTTTGCGGGTTGCGTTTTACGAGTTCCGGCACACCCAGCGCCCGACTTTCGCTGACACAGATGGGGACTTCCGGGAATTTTCTTTTGAATTGAAGCGGCTCATCGCCCACCATTTCCGCCGTATCAAGAACAGACGCTTGCTGAAATCCGGTTGTATTTCGGCCGTAACCCCGACTTAGTACAGCTACTTCCAGGTAATCGTTAAGCCAACGGAGCAAATATTCAATGTGCGGCGACTTGCCGGCACCACCTACCGAAAGGTTACCCACAGAAATCACCGGCAAATCAAAATGCACGCTGCGCAGGATTCCCACCCGGTATAAAAGGTTGCGCATACCTACGCCAAGGCCATATAATAAAGCCAGAGGCAAAAGAAGTATGCGTATTACGATATCGTCAGACATAGCGAGGAAACAGCAGCTAAGAGATTCGGTTGCAAATCTGGGGAAAAATTGGGGAATGGGATTTACGCAGAGGGGTTACGCACAGATTTTACGCAGATTGGATTTAAGGCTGTTTATGACATGGAAAGCCAACATGAGTCAGTGCACCAAAAAACGAACCACAAAAGTCACAAA
>DLXL01000386.1 GCA_003448025.1 Saprospirales bacterium
TTGGATATTGGACATTGGATATTGGATATTCTTTATCTTCGCATTCTAATTTTACCTTTCAAAAAATTAACTATGTGGTGGAAAGCCGCTTCCGTTGTGCTGGTGTTGTATGCTTTGTCGGTGGGCATGCTGGTTCCTCTTAAACCAGGCATTGATTATGTGAAGCCGGGCTACGCCCGAACAGGTGATTCGCTGCGGGTGCAATTTCATGGATATAATTCCTTCTATACTCATGGCCAGGCCGCTGATATTCGGGTTTGGCTGCAATACGATTCAGCGCAGGCATTGTTGGGTCGCAACCTGACTGTGCTGAATGACACCACATTGGAGGCGAGTTTTCTGATTCCTGCCAATCTTCCACGACTTACCGCGTCGGTGATGTTAAACGCCATCATTAGTCATCCAACAGACGGAGTTTCGCTACTTCCGGATGCGGTGGAAATTTCCCGGGATACGACTGCCCGCAATGGTGAAAGCTGGACGAGTACTCCAGTGGAAAATTTGCATATTGTGAAAGACATCAGTTACCCCTACCGCAATGTGATTTACGAAAGTATTCGGAACACCTATTACCATGTTCCGATGTGGTTCGTGCTGTTGTTTCTTTTTACTGCATCTGTGATCTACAGCGTGATGTTTTTATTGAATAAGCAATTGGATGCAGATCGTAAAGCCTCTTCATTTGCTGAAGCGGGCATGTTATTTGGCATAATGGGCCTTGTAACGGGTATGCTTTGGGCCAATTACACCTGGGGGGCGCCCTGGAGCAACGATATTAAACAATTAATGACGGCTGTAGCACTGTTGATTTACCTGGCCTATTTTATCCTGCGAAAATCCTTCGATGAGCCTGAAAAAGGCGCACGGTTGTCGGCGGTGTATAACATTTTTGCATTTTCTTCCCTAATCCCTTTGTTGTATATCGTTCCGCGCATGTTTGCAAGCCTTCACCCTGGCTCAACCGGAAATCCGGCATTTGGGAGTCAGGATCTGGACAATACCATGCGTTTAGTGTTTTATCCGGCCATTCTTGGTTTTACCGGCATTGGATTTTGGTTAGCGCAAATACGGACGCGGTTAAAGAGAATAGAGGATAAAATGATTGGCCTTGACTAGTGGTGAAACAACCTAGTTCCTAAAAAACTGAAGGTTGCTTTTGGCGCCTGATTTCGTTGTTTATCGCTTATTATGTCCCGCATAACGCGCTCTAAACGCCTAATCAGCCCCCAAAATCATCACTTCAGTTTTTCAGTTACTAAGTTGGTTCACCACTAGAGCGTGTTTACCTGTTCTATCGCCAAAAAATCCGTTTCCTTCAACTTCTTCTCTCACTTTGCGTTCTTTGCGCAAGGATTCCCTTGTGATTAAGGGCCCCTGAAATCTCATTGAATCAAGCACTTTGATGATTTCTCCAACAATCTATTCAAACCAATCCAGCTCGGCATGCAATCATTATTCCGTCTATTTGTCCTCATTTTATTGGTTATTCCGGCATTAGCCTTTACTTCCAGCGCTCAAAAGCCTGTTAAACCCAATGCAGCGGATCTTCATCAGGCAATCAAAAAGCTGAACGTGCTTGGCTCAGTGCTTTATGTAGCCGCCCACCCGGATGATGAGAACACACGCATGATCAGTTACCTGCGCAATGCCAAATTATACGATGTAACCTACCTCTCCCTAACCCGGGGTGATGGCGGACAAAACCTCATTGGTTCAGAGATGCGGGAACTATTGGGTGTTTTGCGGACCCAGGAATTACTCATGGCCAGATCTGTAGACGGAGGCAAACAAATGTTTAGTCGGGCCAATGACTTTGGTTTTTCCAAAAGCCCGGAAGAAACTCTCCGTTTTTGGGACAAGGATGCCGTGTTGTCAGATGTTGTTTGGGCTTACCGGCAGGTGAAGCCGGATGTGATCATTAACCGTTTTTACCACGATAAAAAATACGATACCCACGGCCATCATACTGCATCAGCCATGCTTTCTGTAGAGGCCTTTGATCTGGCCGGCAAAGCTGATGTGTATCCTGATCAGCTGAAACATACCGACCCCTGGCAGGCAAGACGACAGTTTTTTAATACCTCCTGGTTTTTCTACGGCAGTCAGGAAGCCTTCGCTAAAATTGATAAATCTACTTTATGGCCCCTGGATATCGGCCTTTACCTTCCCCTGAAAGGCAAAAGCAACAATGAAATAGCTGCTGAAAGTCGGTCTATGCACCGCTGCCAGGGCTTTGGCTCCCTGACTACCCGCGGGGAAAGCCTTGATTACCTTGATTTTGTGAAGGGCGATAAGCCGGCCACCCAGGATATCTTCGAGGGTATAAACACCACCTGGACACGAGTGGCTGGTGGAGAGCCTATTGGCAAATTGCTGTCACAAATAGAAAAAGAATATCGTTCCGACGATCCTGCAGCCAGCGTACCGGATCTGCTTATTGCCATGAAAATGATCCAGTCGCTCCCTGATGGATTTTGGAAGCACAAAAAATTAGCCGAGATCAGAGAAGTCATTCGTGGCTGTTTGGGTCTTTACCTCGAAACCACCGCCAACGAACCTACCGCTACGCCCGGTGATCCTGTCAAAATCCGGATGGAAATCATTAATCGCAGCACACATACGGTTCAGTTACAGGGAGTGAGTATTCAGCCAGCGTTATTTGACACCTTACCTCAATTCACGCTAGCCGGCAATAAAGGCTGGATTCTGGAAAAAACGGTACGTATTGCAGAAAACGCCTCCTTTACGGCGCCTTATTGGCTGCAAAAACCTGCCACGCTAGGTATGTATGATGTGCAAGATCAACTACTGCGAGGTGTACCTGAAACGCCCCGATACGCTTTCGTGAAATGGAATATTACAGTCAATAATGTACCCCTTCAGTTTGAAACTGAGGTGGCCTGGAAAACAGGAGAACCAGCTATCGGCGAGGTTTGGCGACCTTTTGAGGTATTGCCGCCGGTTTTTGTGGAATTTACAGAGCCATCCTACCTGTTTACTCAAAAAGAACATGAGGTCCAGATAAGGGTCAGGGCTGGCAGGGATAATGTATCTGGGAAAATCACTGTGGGCCAAACCAGCCAGGCATTTGCCTTAAAAAAGAAGGAAGAAGAAACCATACTAAGTTTCCGGATCAGGCCTGAAAATGGCCATAAAGAAGCCACCTTAAACGTATCGGCTGAGGTTGATGGCAAATTCTATTCCAGCAAACTGGTCAGCATTCAATACGATCATATACCTCAGCAAAGTGTTCTACTACCGGCTGCTACTCAGGCCTGCTGGGTAGATCTGAAGGTAAAAGCTAAAACGGTAGGGTATTATCCCGGAGCCGGCGATGATATTCCAGCCGCATTAGGGCAGATGGGGTGCACCACAAAAGTACTGGAAGCAAAAGATATGGAACTGGCTACCCTATCCAAACTGGATGCCATTGTAATGGGGATCAGAGCGTATAACACCAAAGACGACCTGAAAATTCACCATGCAAAACTGATGGAATATGTGCAAAATGGAGGAACTCTGGTGGTACAATACAACACCACTGGCGACCTTGTAGTGAAAGACCTTGCTCCATACCCGATGAAGTTATCGCGGGCCAGGGTGACCGATGAATTGGCAGAGATCCGATTTCTGCAACCTACCCATCCAGTTTTGAACGGCCCAAATAAAATCACAGCAAAAGATTTTGAAGGTTGGGTGCAGGAGCGTGGCCTGTATTTTCCCGGCGAATGGGATCCTGCATTTGCCGCCATACTCTCTACCAATGACCCCGGAGAAAAGCCTTCCGACAGTCCGTTGCTCGTA
>DLXL01000491.1:0-5977 GCA_003448025.1 Saprospirales bacterium
TGCAGTCTTCCGTTGGAAAACCATATTGGGAGAAAAGATGTACGCCCGCGAGTTTTGAAACCAGAAAACTGAGGCTGCAGTTAAGACTTCGGTTCTGATCAAATTAATTCAAATAGCCGATCCTAAATCTGTAAAAGTCGCTTGAGGCCTAAACGGGATAGGGAAAAACCGGCTTCGAACAAGATTCATGCAACAAAGCCTTACAACGCTGAAAGATTTGAGGAAGCAGAAAAATGCTATAAACAGGGATTAGCTATTGAACCGAAAGAATTGCTAACATTGATTTGGCTAGCTAGTATTTATATGAAAACACAACGGGTAGAAGAAGCCAAAGCCTTACTTATTGATGCCATGAAATATGATTCTACCTCGACTGCGTCAATGATTAACCTGGCAAATGCATTTGAGGAAAATGGCTTCTTTCCTTAGGCAGAAATTGCGCTCAAAAAAGCCCTTTCATTAAATCCAAAGAATGCACTTGCCTATCGCTTTCTTGGTGATGTGTATTTAAAAACAAACAGAATTGAAGAGGCAAAGGAAAACTTTGAAAAAGCCATAACCTTATTTCCCAAAGCACCAAACTCACTTTGTGGCATGGCTGTGGTTTTCATACGAAAGAAAGACATTCCAAAAGCACTTGAATACCTCCAGCAATCATTAGAACAGGGTTTTTCCAATTTCAAGTTACTAAAAAACGACCCTGACTTTGCCCCTCTACACAACATGCCCGAATTCAAAGCCCTTCTAAAAAAATACTTCCCTGACCAAGTCAAAGACTGAATACAACATGAGAACTGTCATTACCTCCCTCCTTGCTGCGCTATTGGCCACCACACCACTGTTTGCTCAAACAGAAGAAGTTTTACCCGTTTCGCAGCACACAGACTCGCTGTCTGCAGGATTGTTCGCAGACAGCCTTATCGAAGTTTCACGAAAATTAACCGACAATAAGTAATACCTCAAAGCCCTGGAGATCATTATAGCGGCTGAAAAAATAGTGCTGAAAACGTTCGGAGAGCAATCCGCTGCTTATGGCAAAGTGTGCCACCACCGCGGCAGGACCCTTTATTATAAAGACGACAATACAGAAGCCGAACAGTGGGCCTTAAAAGCGCTTGAAATAAGGGAAAAAGTACTCGGCAAAGAAAATGCCGACTATGCAGGTACCCTGAACTTGCTGGCAAATGTGTATCGATATACAAAGGTCTATGATAAAGCAGAGCCAATGTTTCAGGAGGCTATCAAGATTAGAGCAACCGTACTGGGTAAGGAACACCCGGATTATATCAGCTCATTGAGCAATTTGGCCCGGATGTACATTAGTATGAAAGTATACAGCAAGGCCGAGGCCTTATACAGTGAGGTATTGGAGATAAAAACCAAACTGCATGGTACAGAAAGCCTGGAGTACGCTAAAGCGTTGACAGATGTTGCCAATATGTATTATAATCAGCGAAAATACACAGAAGCCCTGCCGATGTATCTGAAGACCTTAAATATCCGTGGCAAAATATTGGGAAAGGAACATCCGGATTATACCGCTACCATCATTGACCTTGCCGATTCGAATCGCATGCTTGGAGAATATGAAAATGCTATTGCCTTGTATGATGAAGCACTCGAAATCAACCGTAAATTATCTGGTGGAAAAACCACAGACTTTGCCATGGATTTGAACCAGTTGGCGAATCTGGTGAGCGATATGGACAATTACCCCAAAGCAGAATCCATTTATTTGGAAGCATTGGGCATCCTGGCGTCTAATGACGGAAAGGAAACCATGGATTATGCCACTGTATTGGAAAATCTGGGCATTTTGTATAAAGACATCGGCGCCTTCAATAAGGTAGAGCCACTCTATCTGGAATCCATTAGAATTCGTGAAATCGTGATTGGCAAAGAAGACGCCCGCTTTGCTAATTCACTGGAAAATCTTGCAAATTTTTACCTTCTAAGAGGGAATATTGATAAGGCTGAAAAACTCTATCTGGAATCAAAAGATATCCGGGAAAAAACGTTGGGTAAAGAACATAAATATTATGCCTTTTCACTGTATAATCTGGCTGTAATCAGCCTGGAAAAAGGCGACTCCATAAAAGCCGAGCAGCTCCTTCTGGAAGCCATCCAGATTAATGCAAAAGCTTTAGGCAAAGACCACCCCGATTACGCCCTTTCCCTGCAAGACCTGGCCGATCTTTATCGTGCAAAAGGAGCCTACGACAAAGCAGAAACATTATACCTGGAAGCAGATAAAACAATTGCAGACAAACTGGGAACGGAACATAGTTCCTATGCCTATAACTTATGCGGTTTAGCCCAAATCTACCAGGCCAAGGGTGCATACACCAAAGCAGAACCTTTTTATTTGCAGGCAAAAAACGCCATTGCTAAAACGTTGGGCAAGGTTCATCCACGTTATGGTCAGGTATTAAGTCTTCTGGCCATATTTTATCAGAAAACAAACCGCATAGCCGAGTCTACAACCCATTATCTTGAATTAATCAAACTTGACCGCCAACTCATAGAAAACGCAGCCCGCTATTCCGCCGAAAATGAAATGATCCAGTATATGGGCACTTTTCAAGACGATATCGCTCAGTTCCAGTCATTCAGCCAGGCCCATCCCAGTCCGGAACTTTGCCGGGAAAGTTTCAACAATGCGCTCTTCTTTAATGGATTAACGCTGGACAACAGCAGGCTCCTGGCGCATGCCATCGCTGGCGCCGACAGCCTCACTCGTGGCCTCTATGAAAAATGGCAAAACTGCCACCGTCGCCTGGCAAAACGCTATGCCCGGCCCATCGAAGAACGCAAAAAAATAGCAGAAGTGGAAGCCGAAGCAGAAGGCTATGAAAAACAACTTATGCGCAGTCTGCCTGTTTTTCAACAGACGCGTTATGCTCCTCACTGGCAGCAGGTACGCGACCAGCTTAAACCCAATGAAGCAGCGGTAGAGTTCATCCATTTCCGCTATTGCTACCCTGATCGCAGCGATAGTATCTTCTACGCTGCACTCCTGCTTCGTCCGGGTTGGGAGGCGCCCAGATTCATCCCTCTATTCGAAGAAAAACAGCTCGACTCCCTCTTAAACACCCATGGCGATCGAAAAGCAGATTATGTGGCCAACCTATATTCCATGGCAGACCGTGGGATTATTACTTTGGAAAAGCCTGCCAAATCTTTGTTTGAATTGATCTGGAAACCCCTGGAAACAGCATTAGGCTCCAAGTCAGGGGTTGCTGATAGCGTAAAAACGGTTTTTTTCTCACCCACTGGTTTACTGCACCGTATCAATCTGGCAGCCATTCCGGTCAATACTGATTCCATCCTCGCCGATCAATACCATCTGATCGAACTGGGCAGCACCAGACAATTAATGGCTCGGGCTAAAACTACATTTGACAACTCCGACGCGATCCTTTTTGGCGGCATCCAGTTTGAAATGGACTCGAATGCCATTTTTGCAGCCAATACCCGGCTACAGAATGCTGACCTTGCCAGCCGGGGGCCGGTAGAAGATGCCTATACCGATGCCGCCAGTCGCGGTGAAAGCTGGAACTATCTTAAGTGGACAGAAAAGGAGGTCAACGGCCTGGCGCCTATCTTAAGCTCCGGCGGAATTTTTCCGGAAATCCGGAAAGGATTTGACGCCACTGAAGAAGCCTTCAAAACCATTGGCACGAATGGAAATTCTCCAAGAATCCTCCACCTCGCTACCCACGGCTTCTTTTTCCCTGACCTGAAAGATGCCAAACCAACAGATACTCAGGAAACCGGTTTCAAGACCAGTAACAACCCTCTCATCCGCTCCGGCCTCCTGCTCGCCGGCGCCAACCACGCCTGGAAAACCGGGAAACCCCTCAAAAAAGGGATGGAAAACGGCATTCTAACGGCCTATGAGATCAGCCACATGAACTTGAGCAATACAGAACTGGTAGTCCTTTCCGCCTGTGAAACCGGATTGGGTGATATTCAAGGGAACGAAGGGGTATATGGCCTGCAAAGGGCTTTTAAAATCGCCGGAGTGAAGTACCTGATCATGTCCCTCTGGCAGGTGCCGGACCGCGAGACCGCTGAATTCATGACTACCTTTTACGAAAAATGGCTCACGAATAAAATGAGTATCCCGGAGGCTTTCCTGATGACGCAAAAAGAAATGCGGGAGCGATTTATCAATCCGTATTCCTGGGCAGGGTTTGTGTTGCTGGAGTGATTACTACACCCCAACCATCTCCCGCACCGGCAGAATCCCCTTCAGTTTCTCCACCACAAAATCTACTTCCTCGCGGGTGTTGTAGTGGGAATAGGAGAAGCGAATGCTTTTACGGGCCGGATCGGCGTGAATGGCTTCCAGCACGTGGCTGCCCTTTTCAGAACCGCTGGAACAGGCCGAACCGCCGGAACAACTGATGCCGGCAATATCCATGCTCAGGAGCAGCAGTTCGTTTTTCGGGTTGGGTGGGAACGACACGTTTAATACGGTGTACAGGCTTTTCCCGTCGCAATCACCGTTGAATTGAATATCGTCGAAGGTTTCCAGCAGTCGGGTTTTCAGGTAATTCCGCACATCACAAATATGAGCTACGCGAGCCTCCATTTCATGGGTGGCCAGCTCGAGTGCTTTGGCAAGTCCTACAATACCGTACACATTTTCCGTGCCGCCGCGCATGTTGCGCTCCTGCGCACCGCCATCGATGAACGGCTTGATAGGCGTTTCCGGATTAATGTAGATGAACCCCACCCCCTTGGGGCCATGGAATTTATGCGCAGCGCCGGACAGGAAATTGACCGGAGTTTCCTGTACATTGATAGGGAAGTGCCCTACCGTTTGTACCGTATCGGAGTGAAACAGGGCGCCGTACTGCTTGCAAAGCCCGGATACCAATCCAAGATCGATCATCGTGCCGATCTCATTGTTGGCGTGCATCAGCGACACAAGCGTTTTTTTGCCGTTGCTATTTTGAAGGGCTGTTTCCAGGGCCTTATAATCCGGGCGGCCCAGGGCATCCACCGGCAGCCAAACCACCTCTACACCGTTTACCTTTTCCACCGTTTCGATGGCGTGGGTACCACAATGGTGCTCGGTAGGGCTGGAAATAATGCGTTGCACACCAAGGTCGCGCACGGCGCATTTGATGGCCATGTTGTTGCTCTCCGTGCCGCCGGAGGTAAAAAATATCTCACCTGTGCCCGCACCAATGCATTGAGCCACCGTTTTACGTGCGGCCTCAACAGCAGCACGAACACTGCGCCCTTCGGCGTGAATACTGGAAGGATTGCCAAACTGGCCGCGCAATACGGGCAACATGGCATTGATCACTTCTTCAGAAATAGGGGTGGTGGCAGCGTTGTCGAAATAGACTCTTTGCATGGTTAAGGAATGGATGCAATGTTCAGGAAACCAGCCGGCGGTGGTAATTCACCTGTCCCAAATGGTAGTTCAGATGCGTAAGCAAATGTAACAACATATATCGGTTGCTCACCACCTGACCGTGTTTTTCCAGTGGATATGTTTTATCAAAGTCAGCTTCAGAAAAGTGTTGAAGGACATTTTTGATGTCGGTTCGTGCTTCATCAATACCGGCAAGCAATTCCACCCGGGGAACATTTCTGAGCGAAAATTCCAGATCCCGTTGGCGAATATAGCCGGTATTCCCCAGAACAGCCCCGATAAAATGCCTGAGATTGCCCGTGAGGTGCAAACAAAGGGCGCCCGCAGAATTGGCTATGCTGCCACGAACCTCCCAAATGGCAGACTCCTCGGCATAAAGGCCAATTTCTTCACGAAGTTTGAGCAGATCGCGCTCAAAGAATTCAAGAAGGGTTGAAGACATGGGATTTGCGATTTGCGATTTCCGAATTGGATTTACGATTGGGGTGGCAAAGGTATGGGTTTTGCCCGAAACCATTGGGAGGCCCAAATCACAAATCAAAAATCGCAAATCCAATAAACAAATCGGAAATCGGAAATCGGAAA
>DLXL01000491.1:6126-7919 GCA_003448025.1 Saprospirales bacterium
CAAATCCCCTACCGCACCTCTCCAATATCCGCAATGATCTTTTTAGCCAGGTTGGCGGCAATCACTTCTGAATGACTTTCGGAATAAACCCGGATGATGGGCTCTGTATTGGAGGGACGCAGGTGTACCCAACCGTCGGCAAAGTCTATTTTGAGTCCGTCTTCGGTATTAATCTCCTCCCGGTGATATTTTTCTTTCAGGGCAACAAATATCTTTTCCAGATCAATCTCGGGAGAACGGTCCAGTTTGGTTTTGGCCATCCGGTAATCCGGATAGGTGTTACGCAGCGTGGAAATCTGTTTACCAAAGTGTGCCAGGTGACTCAGAAACAAGGCTATCCCGGCCAGCGCATCCCGGCCGTAGTGTAATTCCGGCACTATAACCCCACCATTGCCTTCACCGCCAATAACCGCTTTCACGGCTTTCATTTTTTCAACTACATTCACCTCGCCCACCGCTGCGGCAAAATATTCGCCGCCGTATTTCTGGGTAACATCGCGGAGCGCCCGGGTGCTGCTGAGGTTGGAAACGGTATTACCGCCGCCATGTTTAGACAGGACATAGTCTGCTACGGCTACCAGCGTGTATTCCTCTCCAAACAATTCGCCATCTTCACACATAAAAACCAGACGATCCACATCCGGGTCAACGGCAATGCCCAGATGGGCTTTTTGGCGTTGTACTTCTGTGGCCAGTGTGCCCAAATGTTCTTTCAACGGTTCCGGATTGTGGGCAAAATGACCGTTTACCTCTCCATTCACCACGCTGCACTGGCAACCCAGGGCTTCCAGCAGCGGTGGCACCGATAAAGCACCGGTGGAATTAATCGCATCCACCACAATTTTGAAGCCTTTGGCGCGCACCGCTTCAACATCTACCAGAGGCAAGGCCAGGATTTGATCAATATGCTTGCGGATATAAGTGTCGTCCGTGCGGTAAACGCCCAGTTTGTCAACACTTGCGTATTCAACTGATTTTTCTGATACTTTTTTTAACACCGCCGCGCCATCGGCCGCGCTGATGAATTCTCCTTTATGGTTGAGCAATTTCAGAGCATTCCACTCCCTGGGGTTGTGGCTGGCGGTGAGAATGATGCCGCCGCCGGCCTTTTCCAGGGGTACGGCAATCTCCACCGTCGGGGTGGTGCTCAGGCCGAGGTCCACCACCGAAATGCCCATACTGCGCAGGGTGTTGATCACCAGTGCAGAGGCGATTTCGCCAGAAATACGGCCGTCACGGCCTACAATCATCAGGGGATTGCCGGTGGTTTCCAGCACCCACTGCCCGAAGGCGGCGGTACATTCAACGATATCCTGCGGCGTCAGATTGTCGCCAGGGCGGCCACCGATGGTGCCGCGGAATCCGGAAATAGATTTAATGAGTGGCAATTAGGTATATTGTCTGGTTAGTTTGTCCTACAAATGTACGCAAGGATTTTGTTTGAAGGGGTTGGAAAAATTGCCTTGTGGCCTGAAACCTGGATATTTGGTCTTGTTGAAAAAAGCAAACAGCAGCATGAGGACTCCCTCAAACTGCCGTTTGTTTAATGTGGAAAATATGAGTCTGATAGTTCAGTCAGATTATATTTTTGCTATTTGGGCGTTTGGTTTTATAGAAATATAAACGATTAGCGGTACATTATTTTGCGCAGCATTTTTCAAGCTAGCGCCTAAACCCGGATTATTTAGATCCAAAGCATTTAGATCCAACAAATTTTTATTCAACAAATATTTAATACGGGAAGGGCGAATTTGAAGGGCAAAGGATTGTTGGGCTTTAGGGAAAATATCACC
>DLXL01000365.1:0-2454 GCA_003448025.1 Saprospirales bacterium
GAGAATACAGTGGTGCTTGACCGCGCACTGTTGAACACTACCGGAGTGCTGTACTACCAGCTGGAAACAGATACGGATGTGGAGACCAAGAAGATGATACAGGCGAAGTAACGTACCGGCGGGTTTAGCCGCCGTGTATCCCGGAATGTTATTCCGGGAAAATGTTTGAGAGGTTTGAGGGGTTTGAGAGGTTTGAGGGGTTTGAGAGGTTTGAGGGGTTTGAAGGGTTTGAAGGGTTTGAAGGGTTTGAGGGGTTTGATGTGTGGGGCGCTGAGCTTGGTTTAAGCTTGGTACCCATATGGAAAAGCGGTGAATGTCATTTTGATATTACGCTTTACCCATTGGCGGATAGATCCGCCGGCACATCAAACCCATCAAACCCATCAAACTCCTCAAACGATTTATCAAAAAGAGCAACTGTTTCCACCCTCGTTTTGCGTCAGCAAGGCGGGGTGTTTTTTTAATGCTGTATCCATAGTGTGCCATGCAATTTGGGGTGGAACATTGCATCCGGGATAGCAACAAATTTTCTTTGGTGATCAGTTTTTCTGCCGATGTTGGCGTCCCCGCCAACATCAACGGCGGAGTGAAATCTTAGATCAATGCACTCATTCCACCGTTTCTTGTTGGCGAGGACGCCAACAAGGGAAGTTTTTTCTACTTCTGACAGATTGGGGTACAGCATCCGGATAGTCATTAAAGAAAATTTGGCCGCATCGCGCAAACAGTACCCCGTAGCAACAAGTCTAATAAAAAAAAACTCTGATTGCCATAGCAACCAGAGTAACGAACAATAGGAAGATAAGTACAAAACAAGATGTTTCACCTTTTTCTCACAAACCTGAAAATCTTGTGAGCCTCAACAAATTGTCCTTTGTCATCATGCTGTGGTTTTAAAAAAAAGCGCTCTTTAAAAAGATGATCCAATATTTATAACTAACGAAATCAACCTTGCTCGGAATAAAAAAACTCCGGCTGCTTTTCAGCAGCCGGAACACCGATTACTATTTAGTTTGAAAAGTTGACCCGTTGGTACGTTTACCAACAGCTCTCCAATTGTAGTCTTCTCTTCTTACAATTGTATCGTTCTGAAACAATGACTTAACAAACCAAAAAACCTAATAAACCTAGAAAATAACTATAACTCCATAAATTACCTTCGAATAAAAGCTGAAATCAAAAAAAATTGTCTGCTGCGTACAATCTTGAATCGCCCGGTAGGTATCACGCAGCCCTGTTGCAGGCCCAAACCGCTTGCCAAAAATTCAGGTAAAACCAACGCTTCCTTCATTAGAAAATAAGGCTTGGAAAAAAACTTGTCAACTACAGAAGCCGGTAACTGATTCCTGGACATCATCAAATAAAACTGATCTCCTGATTCCCGAATGAACAACCCCTGAAAGGAACGGCAATGCAACTGTAAAGCAGCACCTTCAGGCATGATCATGCATATTCCATGCCCCTTGCATTGTTCGCTGGGCGTGCCAAAAACAATATCTGCTTGCATCACTCTGTAACCATCGGTATTTTGTGCAGATCCTAAGGTTGCAGGGCGAAATTGAAATTCAAGTAGTGGGTTCATATTCAAATCTGATTTTTAACCGGATTCACCACCGGTAGCTGGCTTTAAAACAACATCTTCCAAAGCTCTTTTCTGATACCAACTGACTGCCGCTTTGCTACTATCCACATGTAGTGTTTTGAACAATTTTTTGATGTGGTAACGAAAAGTGTTCAATGTTAAGCCTAATTGCATGGCTGCTACCTCATAAGTGTCGCCCTCGGCCAACCGAAATAATATAGCCCATTCCATCGGAGATAATAACCCTGGCTCCTGATAAACCTGAGACTCTACGAACAACTTTCTGGTCAATTTCTCCGCCACATCCGGCGTTAGCAAAATACCATGACTTCTTATGCGCCAAAGCAAAGAACCAAGATGCTCGTCTATCCAATCCTTGGAAAGAAATCCATCTGCCCCTCGTTTTAATATTTTCATCAGCAATCCTGTAGAAATACCTTGTCCCAGCAGCACTATCATGGTGCGCGAAACCAATATTCTGCGGAAAATCTCTATGCATAATTCTCCCGACAATCCCGACAGTTGAACATCCAATAGTAAAAAACGAATCCTTCCAACCGATTCCCCGGACATCATGAAAGTCTCCAATGAAGGGTAATGAAAGCAACACCGCCACGCGCTGTCTTCAACCAGTATCCGGTGAATCAATGCTGCACAAGCATTATCCTCTGTAATAATGCCATATTCACAACCTTGTTTGTCCGTCATATTAAAAATAAATCCAATTTGTTTGGGCGAAAAATCATTCCCGGAAGCCCTCTGCCAACTCCCAAACCTGCTAAAAATACTCCGAAGGAGCTTTGCCGAACCGTTTCTTGAATTGTTTGGTGAAATAACTGCTGTATTCCAGCCCCACCGCATGTGCCACCTCT
>DLXL01000365.1:2603-3144 GCA_003448025.1 Saprospirales bacterium
GCACCAATAACTGAAGCGCCCTGTTCATGAACACCTCCATCATATATTCATGCGGGGAAAATCCCGTGTACTCCCGTATCCGTTTTCTGAACGTACGCTCACTGACCGCCATCAGGAAAGCCAAATCAGGCACCCGAATATGTGGATTGACCAACTCCTGGTTTACGATTAATTGCAATTCCTTCAGCCAGCGCGAACGAAACGACGAATCCCTCTCCGCCAACACCTGCTCCTGATCCTCCCCATCCACTACGCCGGTTTCCCGAATCATCTGCGCATACGCCACTCTCCTGCGGGCATTGTTCGCCAGTAAGCCCTGAACCCGCGCCTCAAACTCATCGCTCTCAAAAGGCTTGGTCACATACGCATCCACCCCCAGCAACAGTGCCTGTACCACCTCGTGCTTGTCCGTGTGCGCCGTCAAAAACAAAAAAGGTATCAAATTCTGACGGTCCTGCCTTACCCTCCGTAATAACTCAAAACCATCCATTACCGGCATCCCAATGTCGCTTATCACTAAATCAATCTCATCCCGATCAAA
>DLXL01000395.1:0-318 GCA_003448025.1 Saprospirales bacterium
GATGCGTAACACCGTTCCCAGGCTTGGGCCCATAAAAGGCAGCCAGAAGCGCACCACGATCAGATCAGGTTTCTCCCGGGCGATCTCCAATCCTGTTTTGATCCAGTTAAAAGGATTGATGGAATTCAGCCTTGTCTTTATCACCAGATTTTCCGGAGCCGGATCGTCGGTTAACTGAGTTTTACCGGGGAAAAGAAAGGCCGGGTATTGCAAGGAAAAGGAATAGATCACCACCTGGTTTCCGGACTCCTGCAGGGCCTGTGCCAGGCGTTCCGAAGAGGCCGCAATTCCTCCCCGCAATGGATGCGCCGGGCTCAA
>DLXL01000395.1:445-1148 GCA_003448025.1 Saprospirales bacterium
CTCCCCGCTATGGATGCGCCGGGCTCAAAACCACTATTTTTTTGGCAGATGTTGTCATTTTCAGGGACGGTTTATTGGAATACCTCATCTGCCATGCGTAAGCTCCGACCAAAAGCGGATCGGTCCAGACCGGGATCTATACCTTCATCATCGAGGAAAAAAACCAGGTTTTCCATGGCCATATTGCCGGTGAGGTCATCTTTGGCCATCGGGCAACCTCCAAAACCACGCATGGCTCCATCAAAGCGCCTGCATCCACTGTGCCAGGCGGCTTCCACCTTTTCCCGCCAGTTATGAGGCTGGGTGTGCAAGTGCGCGCCAAATTCCACTTCCGGATAAGCTGGGATCAGGTTATTGAACAAATAGGAGATGTTTTGTGGATTGGAACAACCGATGGTGTCAGACAAGGAGAAAATACGGATGCCCAAAGGAACCAGAGTGTTCACCCATTGCTGTACGGTTTCTACATTCCACGGATCGCCATAGGGGTTGCCAAAACCCATAGAGATGTATAATACCAGCTCTTTTCTGTGTTTTTGACAAAGCTCCTGAATGTATTTGGTCCGTTCTACACTTTCTGCGATACTGGCATTGGTATTGCGTTGCTGAAAGGTTTCGCTGATGCTGAACGGATATCCAAGATAATGGATTTCAGGATGTTGACAGGCTTCTTCTGCGCCCCTTTCGTTGGCAACTATAGCTA
>DLXL01000395.1:1296-5048 GCA_003448025.1 Saprospirales bacterium
CAGGCTTCTTCTGCGCACCTTTCGTTGGCAACTATAGCTAAAAGTTTCGTCCTGCTTGCATGTAGATCCAGCTTTGATAACACCTCAGCAGTATCCCGCATTTGGGGAATGGCCTTTGGACTCACAAAAGAGCCAAAATCAAGGGTGTCAAACCCCACCCGAAGTAGTTGATTAATATAAGTGGCCTTAACTTCCGTTGGGATAAATTGATGCAAGCCCTGCATCGCATCGCGAGGGCACTCGATCAGTTTTAAACCGGGACTTTGGTGTGCAGTGGAGTTGGGCAAGGCTGGGAAAAATTTGGTCAGGCAAAATTAAACGTACCGGAGGGATAAAAGGTTTATGATCACTGGATTATCCCATATATCCAATTATTTAACTTTACAGGTATGGGTTACAGGTTCTGCTTCCCCTGTTCCTTTAAGAATTTGGCTGCACCATCCAGTTCTTCATAAAAATCGTGTCCATATTTCCGGATAATAGCCTCCTTTAGGAATTGGTATACCGGCACCTGCTCTTTTTCCCCCAATGTGCATGCCGCGGAACAGATATCCCAACGGTCGTAATTCAAGGCTTCTGAATCAAAATGCTCGTATTTGGCAATCCGAATAGGATATAAGTGACAGGAAATGGGTTTCTGATATGCTATTGCCCCAGCCTTCCAGGCCATCTCAATGCCGCATTGTGCTATACCCAGCGGATCATAAGTCATGTAGGCGCAAGGTCCGCCGTCTATGAGGGTGGTACCATGTTCTTTCATTCCTTCAAACCATTGATAAGGCCCTTGTGCTTCGAGCGCTGCTATGCCGGCAGGACTCAGGAACGGCTTTACCTTGTCCAGTATGGATTCCAGAATCTGCAATTCATCTTTTTCCAATGGCGCACCAAAATCGCCTTCCCAGCAGCATGCGCCTTTGCAGGCGGAAAGATTGCAGATGAATTGTTGCTCTACTACATCATCAGATACGAGTTTATCCTGGACTATGATCATGGCTATTGATGGCTTACGGTGGACGGTGGAAATATTCGGTGCAAAGTTCACATTTCTTTACTAAAGTGCATTATGGTACCAGACGTTTCAAACTGCCTTCAACCTAATAACCTTTTGTACGCTCATTCCCCGGGCCTCGCGCAACCCTTCGCGCGAGGCCATTTTTTATTCCCAACGGCTCAAAAAATAAAATTCCATGTTTTGGCAAAATCATAGGCCGGATCTTGGCTTCCTTCGGCTGATTCGTACTAATTTTGCGGCTTCTTAAACTAACTCGGTCTGGTTGTTCTGGTATAACCTACCACTCGCTCTCATATTTCATGGACGTATCCGTCGAAACAGCAAAAAGCCTTGGCCTTACTGCCGAAGAATTTGATAAAATACAGCAAATTCTGGGTAGAATGCCTAACTTCACTGAACTCAGTATTTTTTCCGTGATGTGGAGCGAGCACTGCTCCTATAAAAACTCGATCCTTCAGCTTAAAACGTTGCCCCGAAGTGGCAAACGGCTACTGGTAGCAGCAGGAGAAGAGAATGCAGGTCTGGTAGATATTGGAGGCGGACTTGGTTGTGTATTTAAAATTGAAAGTCACAACCACCCTTCAGCCATCGAGCCATATCAGGGTGCAGCCACAGGCGTTGGTGGTATTCACCGCGATATTTTCACTATGGGCGCCCGCCCGATTGCCTCCCTGAATTCGCTGCGTTTTGGAACCCCCGATAATCCGAGGATGAAAAACCTGGTGCGTGGAGTGGTAAAAGGTATTGGGGATTACGGCAACTGTTTTGGTGTGCCAACCGTTGGCGGTGAGGTGTATTTTATGCCATGTTACAACCATGATATTCTGGTGAACGCCATGTCGGCCGGTATTGTAAAAGCCGGTGAAACGGTAAGTGCAACGGCAGGCGGGCCAGGGAATAAGGTCTTTATCGTAGGTTCTGCAACGGGTAAAGATGGTATCCATGGCGCTACTTTTGCTTCGGCAGATTTGAGTGAAGACTCACATGAAGATTTGCCGGCTGTTCAGGTTGGCGATCCTTTTCAGGAAAAATTGCTGCTGGAAGCCACTCTGGAAGCCATTAAAACCGGCGCTGTAGTGGGTATGCAGGATATGGGCGCTGCGGGTATTACCTGCTCTACTTCAGAAATGAGCGCCAAGGCGGGATGTGGCATGCGCATTGACCTCAGTAAGGTGCCTACCCGTCAGGCTAATATGAAAGACTGGGAAATTCTTCTGTCGGAAAGTCAGGAACGAATGCTGATTGTTGTTGAGCCAGGTCGTGAGGGAGAAATCTTGTCGATTTATGAAAAATGGGATTTGCCTTGCGCCGAAATTGGTGAAACCATTGCAGGCGATATCCTTGAATATCACTACGAAGGCCAAATAGTAGCGAAAGTCCCCGCCGACCCGCTGGTATTGGGAGGAGGCGCGCCTGTATATGTGCGTGAACAAAAGCGTCCGGAATACCTGAACGAAATTGCCAAATTCAAACTGGACCAAATTCCGGTGGCAACAGACTTAAAAGGAGCTGCCCGCAAATTGTGGCATTCTCCCAATCTGGCTTCCAAAAACTGGATCACTCGTCAGTACGACTCCATGGTACGCACCGGCACCATGACCACCAACCGGCCATCAGATGCAGCTGTCGTTTATGTGAAAGGTACTGAAAAGGCCCTGGTACTTACTACCGACTGTAATGCTGCCTATGTTTATGCCGATCCGCACAAAGGCGGCATGATTGCTGTTTCAGAGGCAGCACGCAATATCGTGTGTGCAGGAGGTGAGCCGGTAGCCATAACCAATTGTCTGAACTTTGGAAATCCCTACAACCCGGAAGTATATTACCAGTTTGCTGAAGCCATTCGGGGTATGGGCGATGCTTGCCGCAAATTTGAAACACCTGTAACCGGTGGTAACGTCAGTTTCTATAACCAATATACCAAAGGCGGACAAACCATTCCGGTATATCCAACCCCCACCATCGGGATGTTGGGTTTACTGGATGATTATAACCAAATGATGACCCTCGATTTTAAAAATGAAGGGGATGTAATCTATCTGGTTGGAACCAGCCGAAATGATTTGGGAAGCAGTGAATACCTGCGCGGTGTTCTGGGAGTGGAGTTCAGCCCGTGTCCACATTTCGAACTGGAGGAGGAATTTGCCATCCAACAAGCGGTAAAAGATCTTATTCGTCGGAATTTGGTGGAGTCTGTGCATGATGTGAGCGATGGCGGCGTTTTTGCCAATCTGTTAGAAAGTGCCATGCCCAAAGGACTGGGATTTGACGTACGATCTAATCCCAATATCCGCAAAGATGCCTGGTTATTTGGAGAGGCTCAAAGCAGAGTAGTTGTCAGCGTGCGGACATCCCAATCTGCTGAATTTGAACGATTTTTGCAGTCGCAAAACATCACTTTCGAGCAAATAGGCCATGTGAAAGGAAATGCGGTGATCGTTGATGAGGAGAATTGGGGTGCAGTATCCGACTGGAAGCGCACCTACGAAACGGTGCTTTCAGATATTATGAACGGGGAGGGGTGAGGTTTATGTATCCCGGAATGGTATTCCGGGAAGGTTTATGAGGTTTATGTAGCGGCGGGTTTAGCCGCCGATGGTTTATGAGGTTTATGTATCCCGGAATAATATTCCGGGAGGTTTATGAGGTTTATGTAGCGGCGGGTTTAGCCGCCGATGGTTTATGAGGTTTATGTATCCCGGAATAATATTCCGGGAGGTTTATGGGGTTTATGTAGCGG
>DLXL01000265.1:0-2777 GCA_003448025.1 Saprospirales bacterium
CCAGAGATACTTATACATGTGGAATCGGTTGGTGTCAGAATCAGGCGTGGTATTTTTCAAAAGAGGCAAAAGCATCAAACCACGCCCTTTTGATGCCTCGATTGGTATCAGCAGCATCCAGTAACGCTTGTTGTTGTCTAAAAAGTGTGCAAATACTGTTCCATTTTACCGGCTCTCCTTGCCAATACGACTTTTCGCTGGTGAGCACAGCCTGCAGCAGGTCGCCCCGGTAAAAATGTCCTTCTGCCAGGATGTTCTGCTGCAATACCTGAATGGCCAGAGGCATCAGCCATTTCAGGCCAATGTTTTGGCCAATCATGATCCTTAAGTCTTCCACTTCGAAGTCTGCCAGTGGCTTTTTACGCAGGGAGTGGCAGGTTTGCACCAGATAGCTGGAGTCTTCTGGAGCCGGGCTGATATGGTTTTCCAGCGTTTCGAGGGATTGTTGGAGTGAGTACATGGGTAGTGGTCTTAACAAAAATCATGTGACTGGGAAGAAAATGAGCCTCATGGCCATGAGATGAAACGCAGCGTATCGGGTTTCACAACCCCTAATGGCCCAAAGTTCGGTGGAAAATCTTCCATGACCCGTTTGAATTTTCGATGTCCAAGATAAGTGATGATCAATGCTTCATGACTTGGTTCGAGACGGTAATCAAGAAAATAGTAGCCTCTTGTTGGGTATCCATGGCAAAGTTCCAACAATATGGAACGATCCACCTGACTGTGGATATGACCTTTCCTGTTGGGATCAGAGGATTTACGCATGGTTTGGTAAATCCGGCTCCAGGCTTCCGGATTTATGCGGGTGCTATCTGATCCAAAAGGAGTTAGCAAAGCGGTGCCATCTGGGTAGTATTTAAGTACATAATTGACATATTGTCCTTCTTCATCCCGATTAAGGTAATAAAAACCGTCAAAACGTATGTTTTCCATGCCAGGCGCCTTTGGATCCGGTTGATTTTGGTAGTCTGATTTGCCCGGAAGCCGATAACAGCCTGTTATAGCCAGAGAGAAACAGAAAAGCGCATTTAAGAGATAGTTATTCATGGAAAATGTCAATATTCTTTAAAAATTAGAAGACAAATCAATGGGACGTTTTTTGCTTATTCAATGAATCATGGTCATATTCGTCTGGCAATATCCCAAATTTATATAAATTTTTGCACCCACTTCCACGCGCCTGCGTACTCTTGCACCCGGATAATTACAGCTGCTTCTCAGGCTAACTGCACACATGTAACATGCAAAAACTGTTCAAAACCCTCGCTCTTCTTCTTCTTGCTGCCATATCCATAAACGCCGCTCAGGCGCAGGATACCTGGTCGCTGGAACGCTGTATTCAGTACGCACAAGACAATAATATCACGGTAAAACAAGCCCAGGCAAATGTGCGCACGGCTTTGCTGGCAGAACGTCAGGCCAAGGCGTCCCGTTTGCCCAATGTTAGCGCCAGTTCCAATGTTGGTGAACAGTTTGGTCGTACCATCGACCCTACAACCAACCAGTTCAGCACGGTGGCTACGGCGTTTAACAGTATAAACCTCAGCGCCGGAGTCAATATTTTTAGCGGTGGATTGCTGCATCACTCTGTAAAACAGGCTAACTGGAACCTCAAAGCCGCAACAGCAGATGCAGCTCAACTGGAAAATAACCTCGGATTGCAGATTGCTTCCGCCTACCTGAGTATTCTTTTGGGAGAGGAACAATTGGAAAATGCACAAAAACGCATCCAGCAAGCGCAGCAGCAACTAGATGTTACTATCAAACTCATCGAAGCAGGCACCCTGCCGGTGGCAGATAAATACAATATCCTGGCTCAGGTGGCTCAGGCAGAGCAGGCCGAAGTACAAGCACGCAATTCGGTTGAGCTTTCCTACCTTAGCCTCAAACAATTTCTGCAATTGGATCCGGACTATGACCTGCGTATTGAACGCCCGGAAGTTCCGATACCTGCAGATGCTAATCCGGAGGCGCTGACGTTGTCGCCCGTTTATCAAACGGCTGTTAATACTCAACCATCTATACTGGCCGCAGATTACCGGGTAAAAAGTGCTCAGGAAGGGATCGCCATTGCCAAATCAGGATACTATCCAACGATTTCTGCCTTTGCGAATTTGAGCAGCAGCTATTCTTCTCAATTGCGCGATTTTAATAACCCAATCGTAGGTCCGATTGTGTTGGGCGATCCGGTCACCTTGAATGTTGGGGGAACAGATGTGGAAATTCGCCAATATGAGCCTGCCTTTATCACCTTCCCGAAAGTGAACTATTTTGATCAGATAGATCAAAACTTTGGTCAGGGGATTGGCGCCAGTATTCAGGTGCCAATTTACCAAAATGGTCGCACCCGCCTGAGCGTGGAGCGCGCACGCCTCGGTGTGCTTACCGCCCAAATGCAGCAGATTCAGACGCAGCAAACCCTCAAAAACGATATTCAAACGGCCATTGCCAACGCCCGCGCCGCCCTCCTCACCCTCGAAGCGGCCCAGAAAACCATGGAGGCCACGGAAATCGCTTATCAAAACACTACCAAACGCCATACCCTCGGCACCATTAATACCCTGGACCTCACCACGGCCAGAAATAACCGCGACATCGCCGAAAACGACCTGGTAGTAGCGAAATATGATTACGTTTTCAAACTCAAGATCCTCGATTTCTACCTGGGTAAGCCGCTGAAGATGTAATAAACGGTTGACGGCCTACGGTAGCGTTGCACTTGGGATTTGCTTTTGTATCATAAGCCAACGAAATCCCAAGAGCAACGCCACCGT
>DLXL01000265.1:2960-6083 GCA_003448025.1 Saprospirales bacterium
ACCGTCTACCGTCTACCGTCAACCGTAGGCCGTCCACCGTCTACCGTCAACCGTAGGCCGTCCACCGTCTACCGTTGCAACACAATAAATGCCGGGCTGCTGCCATTGGCTGATACGAGGCGGGCCATATAGAGCCCATTGGGCAGGGATTCAGAGAGGCGGATCGGAAGGGTTACTTCCCCGGCAGCTACCTGGCCCAAATGCGAGGTCATGACCAGCGCTCCTTGTTCATCAAAAAGTTCGAAGCGAAGTTCTGAGGTTTCAGGTTGATTCCAGGCGATGTTTATGTGGCCGGCTGTTGGGTTGGGCGAGACGGCCAGCTTACCCAATGCGCTTAATTGGGCTTCGAAAGTGGCGCTGAGTTCGGAACTGCTGTACACCTGGATTTTTCCATCGGCGTTTTTCCCGATCACTTCCTGGTAGCCGTCTCCGTTGAGGTCGTATAGGTATTCCATGGCAAATCCTGCATTAAAGGGTTTGTGAATGGTTCCATCTGCTGTTTGTACCGTTTCGGCGCCAAAGAACATTTCCTTTTCGCCGTCGCCGTTGGCGTCAAAAAATCCATGGAAATAAGGAGCAGGGTCGTTGAAACCGCCTGTTGGGATAGGAGTATCCCAAATGATCTGGCCGGTGTTTCCGTCGGTTACATTTACCCCAACGGAATTACTGCTCAGGCTGTCCTGCATCACAATCGCTGGAAGATCAAGTAAGCCGTCATTATTCAGATCCAAATCAGAGAGCGCAAAATCTAGTTTCAATGGCATATAGATGTCGGCAGACGTGGATGATTGCCAGACAAGGTTGAGGCTGTAATTTTCATTTCTGTTTTTCACAGGTGCATTCCATTCCACACCACCGCCACCATGGAAGTCCCAGCCAGGCCAGATGACTAACAATCTTCCGGTGGTTTGGTGACTCAGGATGAACTTCAACCTGCCGTCGCCACACTGACCACATTTGGTAATGCCAACCACCCGAAATCCATTGTCCAGATAAGGTTGTAAAGACCAATAAATTTCTCCTGTTGAGGTGTCTATCAATAAGATGATTTCCATGTCACGCAAACGCTGACCTACATCGCTCCCGCCAAGCAGAACGGTCTTGCTCCCTGTTTCACAGACATTCAGAAACGCCACTTTAGTGAAGCTTTTTAGCATGAAATCTCCTGGAATGCCCTGAAATTCAAGTATTGTATCGTGTGTTGCACCGTCAATAACATTAGCTTCCCCATCAACTCCGTCGAATGTTATAAAAGTAAAATCAAAGGATCCATTACCATTGAAATAATTGGATCCGGGAGGCATTAATACCCGGTTTTCCGGCCAGCGGTAATTGGGCGGCAGAACATCCTGGATTTCAAACATGCCCAGTTTGCAAGGAGTTTCCAGTTGGCTGGTTGGTGTTTCAGATTGAAATCCTGGCGTATACCCGAGCCCGAGTACCATTAATTTGGCAGGGGCATTCTGACCGAAAAAAAGGATCAGAATTTCATAAAGATCGTCTCCATCCATGTTGGCGCAGGCTACCAGTTGACTTCCTGGAGTGCTTGAACTCAGGCTAAAGGATGGGGTGAAATGGCCGTCCGGATTAAGGGAACATACATATACTTGCCCCATTTGATCAAATTTGGGAGCCAAAACAAGTTCCTCTACATCATCGCCGGCAATATTGAAGAAACCGACAAAACGGTAGTTTGTCAAGTTATAATCCGGGTCAGAAATATCATCAGGCGAAAGAAAGTAGGTTTTGTTGGCGCTAATGTTTCTGATAACCAGCGTTTGCGCTACCCTGAAAACCATGCAGGCATCGCCACCGTAATTCATAAATCCGGTATTAAATCCACCAAAGTCATCCAGCCCGTCAACCAGGTTTTCGTCGCTGGTTTGATATTCAATGACTAACTCAACTGGTTGAGCCATTAACGGGGATTTCAGGATTGTGCAAAGCGCAAAAAGGAAGAAAATAGAGTTAAAGCGTTTCATATTTTGCTCGTTTTTTATTGATCCTGTTCGGAAAAAATGGAGATTATCGGAATAAAACATTGAATTCACCCTCTGTAATGGTCTTCTTTATGGTTTCAGTGTCGGAATCATAGGCAACAAACTGAAAAGTGCCCTTTGCACGATCGGCATTAATTTCTTCAATGGTTACTGTACCTTCACTATCCCCCCAATTGGTAGAAAAGGCTTTGTTCGTATTATCGATATAATAGGCATCATAGGCGCCATCTCCAAGGGTATAGGTGCCGGGCGTAACATCGGAAGGAACGTTGATATAACAGGACTCTGTTCCGGATTGGTCTTTAACTCCGTAAAAACTGCGCTCGCCACTGAAATTTACCCCATAGGCCAGTAATCCGGTAGCTTCAAATTGGGCCCCATTTACCTTGAAACGGAAATACGTGTCGTCATTTTTGTCTTTTTTGCAGGCAGGTGCCGATACCAGTAAAAACAGAACTGCCGCCAGGGCAGTGAGGTTTTTAAGCAAATGGGATGCAAAGAGATTTTTCATGTGTCAAATAAAGTTTTGTTTGTTTTATTGACACAAAGGTCTGCTCAAGGCATGCCCTGCCGCTTCCCGGAAATCATAGGTTTGGAAAAAATACCGGAATTCATAGATGGACACTACCGGCTTATGGAATGGGAAGATGGATACTGATCAGGGTGCCTTGTCCGGGTACGGAATCCCATGCAATAGTTCCGTGTAAATAATCCACCCTGGACTGTATGCTGGAAAGTCCAAGTCCTTTTTGATTCTGTGCCGAAAGGGGATCAAACCCGATTCCATTATCTTCCACGATGATGGTCAGATGTTGCCCATCGCGGAGTAATTGTATCAGGAGTTCAGTGGCGCGGGCATGTTTGACTACGTTGGTACTGAGCTCCTGCAAAATCCGGTAGAGGGTTAGGTCGAGGGATGGTGCCAGGGAATTTTCCAATCCGATCATTTCCAACTTGACATGGAGCCCTTGTTTGCCCAGATCCTGCACCATATCCTCGAGGGCTCCCTTCAGGCCGGAAACACTCAGGGCTCTGGGCATCATGTTGTGCGAGATACGCCGCACCTCGCCACAAGCATCATCGATGAGCCGGTTGGTTTTGGCAAACAAGTCCTGCTCTTTGT
>DLXL01000265.1:6198-6437 GCA_003448025.1 Saprospirales bacterium
GTATTGAAATGTGATTTCACGGAGGTGAGCAATCCACCCAGCCCGTCGTGCAGATCGGCGGCAATCCGACTGCGTTCCTGTTCCTGCCCCTCCATCACCGCTTTAAGGATATTAAGCCTGGCTTCCTGCTCCAGCTGAACGATTTGCTGCTGCTGCAACGCAGATTCCTGCTCGGCAATTTTTTTGTTGGCACGGATTCGTTGCCGTAACCCGAAGAAAATGGCCATTGCCAGGATGCC
>DLXL01000265.1:6594-12060 GCA_003448025.1 Saprospirales bacterium
ACATGGTTCCTGCGATCAGTACATTGCGTTCTCTGGTTCGTTCTCGGAGTTCCAGCTGGTTGATTTTGAGTGCATTGTCTTTTTGGGTCACCTCGAATCTGGTTTGCATTTCTTCCATCAGGGCGAGGCGTTTTTGTTCCGTAACGGAATCCCTGAGCTGGTAGGCCTCCTGCAGGGAGGTAAAAGCCGCTGCGTGGTTACCAAGGGCGCGCTCGGTTTGAGCCAATTCACGCAGCAATTCAATCAGACGTTCTTTCTGACCGAACTCACGGGCATGCGAAAGGCCGGTCTGGAAGTATTTTTGAGCGGCTGTATAGTTTTGGTCCCGGGCAGACAGAATACCGAGCAGTTGATAGGTGGTGGGGGAATAATCCACGTTTTTTTGGCCCCCAAAACCATCCAGCGCTTTAAGCAGGGCATTTTTGGCATCCGACATGCGGTTGGCATTGAAATAGATCTGGCCGAGCAGGGTATAACAACCGGCAACATCCTCCTTTCGCCCCAGGGTTTCATACAAGGCAAGGGATTGCCTTAGTGCATCGATCGCTTCCTCCATTCGCTGGGTCTGGCTGAGCAGCGAAGCCAGGTTCTGGTAGCTGGCAGCCATACCCAGGCTGTCGTTCAGCTGTTGTTTGAGTTGGAGGGATTCGCGGTAAATGGCCTCTGCACGGTCGTATTTATGCTGGTTTCGGTAAAGGATGCCGATGTTATTCAGCACTTTGGAGAGGTTTTTTAACTGACCAGCCTGTTTGTAATAGGCGTAAGCTTCCAGATAGTTTCGCAGGGATTGATCGGCATTTCCGAGTTGCTGGTGGGCAGTGCCAAGGTTCACCTGGAAATCGGCGGCTAAATCAGGTTTGTCAGCCTTTCTGGCCAGTGCAAGCCCTTCCTCGAACAAGGGGATGGACTCCTGTCCGCGACCGGCAATGTCCAGGGCACTGGCCTTGTAAAACAGGAATAGTTCTATACCTTTTTGATATTGAAGTCTGCGGCTCAGCAGTAGCCCCTCCTCTGCAGCACCCAGTAATCCGGAATCTCTTCCGGCAGCATAATAGCCTCGGTATAGGGCTCTGATGGCCTGAACTTTGTGGGTGTCCTCAAGCATTCCGGGGATGGCGTTGCGCAGGCTGTCGAGGTTTTGTGCCCGCAACCCTGTTCCCCACAGGCAACATAAAAGGCAGATGAACCAGTATTTCATCTTGATGGCTTATGGTGAAACCGGAAGTTAGTTGTTCAGCAGATCATACTCAATGGCGGCTTTTACCAACCCCGCCGTATTCCGGGCATTGAGCTTGAGTAGCAGGTTGCGGCGGTGCGTTTCCACCGTGCCAAAACTGATGAACAACGTTTCAGCAATCTCCTGAGTGGTTTTTTCATCACAAATTAACTGGAGAATCTGCTTTTCCCTTCTGGAAATAGTTGGGAACGGGCTGTTTTTCAGTCTGGCAGGTTTTTGAGAAAAACTGTTCATCAGGCTCTCCAGGATTTCTTCACTAAAAACCTGTTTGCCTTCTGCTACTTTCCTTATGGCCTCTAAAACTTCATCTTTCCCGGCATTTTTGAGCAAAAAACCGGAAGCTCCTTGTTTTAAAACAGCCTTTACCAGACTCAGTTCCCGCATCATGGACAAAATAAGTATTTTAGTAGTTGGGTGCCGTTCTCTGGTCAGTTTACAACACTCCATGCCATCCATTTCCGGCATGTTTAGATCCAATAATAGCACATCCACCGGCTCCCGGGTCATGATCTCAAGGGCTTCCAAACCATTTGACGCCTCACCCACGCAACACATATCTTTTGCTTCACGCAACATCAGCAACAATCCGTCCGTAACCAGCCGATGATCATCGGCAATTAGTATTTTCAGCATAATTTCCCTGGTTTTGCCGTTGCAAGATAGATAAAAAGCGATCGTTACTGGTAGCCTCGATGCAAAAAGCCGATTCATTTCGCTCATACCGAGTGCCCGGAATTACCATCTACCGTCCACCGTTTTTTTAATCATCCAGTTCACGCCGGAATCATTGTTGACATTAATGGAAAAAAATTACTGTTTAAAACCCATTTCAACAATTTCCAACATGAACAAACAACTTTTCTCCGCTGCATTTTTTGCGCTTCTTCTAAGTGTTTTTGGTACCCAGGCTGCCGCGCAGGCCAGTGGTGTAAAACCGGAACTCATCATGTATCGTCACAACGGAGGGGCTATTACGCCTAATGCTGCGGTAACAGGCAACACCATTGGTACCATTAAGTGGAATGCCCTTGCAGCTATTGGTGATATCCGAACCGGCGCCACAATCAAATCTGTGATTGACGGGATCGCTCCCGGCTTTCTAACCTCTAATATGATCTTTAGCACCAGCGGCGGCGCCGGACTGACAGATCGCGCCATCATTACCTCCTCCGGCTTGATGGGTGTTGGCACCATGACGCCAAGCTTTCACCTGGATGTGGTGGGGAATACCCATACCTCCGGGCGTTTCTTTGGTCGGATTCACTACGATTTCAACGAGCCAACGGATTTGCCATCTTCTTACCTGGATGAAGCCTACTTTGAGCGCAAATCCCGTGCTCAATTAGGTTTGGGTGCTAATGCTTTTGCCAATGGCGGTATTCTTACCATGGCTCCGGGTGGAGGCAGCCTGGATCGCCAGTTGTTTTCCGGTGGCGATGATGGCCTTTGGACCCGCTCTCAGGATGCCGGTGCCGCAAATGCCTGGGCTGCCTGGCAAAAAATCCTTACCAGTGCTGATATAAACGGTAATGTTGGCCGCCTGCCACGTTTCACCGGAGCTAATTTGGGCGATCCGTCCAGTACCCTGGGCAACAGTCAGTTGTTCGATGATGGTACACACGTAGGAATCGGTACCACCAATCCGGATGCAACTTCTCTGCTTACGGTTGAAGGAAATACCCGTCTTAATGGCAATACTTTTTCCAATGGCAATATGGGCCTGGGCCTGGCGCCAACCGCCAATCGCCTGGAAGTATTGGGAAGCAGTCGCTTCAACGGTAATGCCTCGGTTGGCGGTAACCTGGATGTTGACCTGAGTGCTAATGTTGACGGCGCCCTGCAGGTAGGTGGCAATGCATCTGTAAGCGCCAACCTGGATGTTGACCAGAATGTCAATGTGGACGGAGCCCTTCAGGTTGACGGCAATAGCCGTGTGGATGGCAGGTTGGTAGTGGGCAACCCGGCTTCTGTTCCGGGTAATCACGAATTGTATGTGAACGGAAGCATCATTGCCGAAGAGGTTTGGGTAAAACTTCAGGGCAGCTGGCCGGATTACGTGTTCGAATCATCCTACGATTTAAAACCACTCTCCGAAGTGGAAACCTACATTCAGGAAAACAAACACCTGCCTGGCGTGGCGCCTGCTGCTGAAATGGCTCAAAACGGACTATCTGTTGGTAACCTTCAAAAGGTGCAAATGGAAAAGATAGAAGAGCTTTTCCTGCACATGATTGCCCTGGAGAAACGGATACAAATATTGGAACAGGAAAACGCGGCATTAAAAGCCGGATCTAACCAGCCACAAACACGTAAATAACCAGCCCAAAAACATCAGAAATCATGAAAAAATGGATGATTTTGCTTGCCGGGCTGATGGCTTTTGGCCAATCTGCGCTGTTGCAAGCCCAACAACCACATACCGGATGTGGCACCCCGCATCCCAAACAGGTACTGCAATTTGCTGCTACCGAAAACAGCTCAGCCAATCCTTACGTGGTTCAAATCTTTGTCCACATACTGCGCAATGATGATGGCAGCAACGCAGCAATGAGTGATGCCACATTGCGGACAAATCTGGATCGGATGGCTGCATTTTACCGCCCTCACAACATCTGCTTTACGGTCGTTGGCCGGGACTTTATTGATAACACCGAGTGGAATACCAACTATTCCACCGCAGATATTGGTGATTTGCATGCCGTAAATCCACATGCCGATGCCATTGATATTTACGTACACCGGAATGATTTTGAAGGGTCAGGAGGGAATGCTTACGATATTCCATCCAGCAAATGCTCTGTTTCTGCAAACTCTTCTTTCAATTTTGAACATGAGGTTGGCCACTGTCTGGGTCTGCTCCACACGTTTGAAGATTTTATGGGTGCCGAATGTCCTGATGGATCAGGCTGTGGCTCCGATGGTGATTTTGTTTGTGATACACCGGCAGATTTTGCAGGCTCACAAAATATGAGCAGTGGCTGTACCTACACTGGGTCGCAAACCATTAATTGTAATGGTAGTACCCAAAGTTATAACCCGCCAACAAATAACATTATGAGCTATTGGGCGGGCTGTTATGCGCAGTTTTCCGGAGGGCAGGGCGCCCGCATGCGAAATACCATTGATGCTACCGGTTTTTTGCAGAGTCGCCTTACGCCGCAAGACCGTATTATCTCCAACACTACGCTGAACGCAGAAATTGCCATTGGCGCCCAAAACAGCATTCAGGTGGGCAATCTCGCGCCTGCAGGGGATGTTGCGATGAACGGCAATGCCAGAGGTATCCTGATAGCCGCGCAATATGTACAACTGGTTCCTGGAACCAGTATCACACCTACCGGTACCAATGGTATTTTGCTTACCATAAATCAAATGTGCGACGGCTTGTTCCTGACCAGTGAATTCCCAACTGCTGACAGAAGACAAACGGAGGCGGTTCAGCTTTCAGCAATGCAGGTGTCGCCTAATCCGTTTACCTCCGGGGTTCAGGTGCAAATTGCCCTGGCCAACCCGGGACCTGCTACCCTGATGCTGTTCGATCTGACAGGTAAATTGGTTCAGGAATCGAACGTTCAGGTGGATACTTACGGCCATACAGAGCAGTTGGAGCTGCCTCATCTCGATCCCGGGATTTATTTTCTTCGCCTTCGCCACGCCCGTGGTTCGGAATCAGCGCGACTGGTGAAATTGTAAGGGTGGTGCTTCGGCATACTTTTTCAACCACAGAGACACAGAGATCACAAAGACTATCCCCTTTGTGCTCTCGGTGTCTTTGTGGTTTAAAAAAACTTTGTGCCCCTTTGAGCCTCTGTGGTTAACTACTTATTATGGTAAAGGTGCCAATACTTGTTTATCAGGCTCTTCGTTTGTTTTTCCCATCTTTGCCGGGTAATTGTTTTCATTTATGCCCTTGTTATTGGTAAGTAAACCTTTTCCGAATGCCAGTTTCGGTCTTTGGCAAATTGCCGAAGAGGAGGATTATTTTCGGGCTGATCTGCCTTTGTCTAAAGATGAAGAAACGGAATTTGCCCGGCATCAAAATCCATTGCGCAGGTTGGAATGGCTGGCAGGGAGGTGGTTGTTGCATAAGTTAACCGATGAGCCGGAACGATTGCCTCTGGCTAAAGACGCCTTTTCCAAGCCTTTTTTTCCCGAAAACCAGCACCTGGGATGCTCACTTAGTCATTCCAAAGGAACAGTGGGCGTATTGATTGTGGATCGGGGTGATG
>DLXL01000265.1:12169-13948 GCA_003448025.1 Saprospirales bacterium
TCATTCCAAAGGAACGGTGGGCGCATTGATTGTGGATCGGGGTGATGCCTCTGAAGCACCACATGCCCTCGGTTGTGATATTCAGCGTAAAACGGTTAAAATGGCCAGGTTGTCCCATAAATTCCTGAATGAATCGGAGCAAAAATTTGTGGATCAGTTCCCTCCGGAAGAACAACTTACCCTTTTACACCTTATCTGGAATGCCAAGGAAAGTCTGTATAAGGCTTATGGCTTGAAAGAGCTTGATTTTCGAAGGAATATACTGGTTCAACCCTTTGAATGGGACGGTATGCAGGGTAGGGGAGCGGGATACATCGAAAAAGGGGCATTCCGGCAATCATTCCGGTTAATTTATAGCCAACTGATATTGCCGGATGAGGAAGCATTGTTTTATGCCATTGCGGTTGCATAACTTTGGGGCTACTTGACCATTCAATATCCATTTTACCATGGCAACACACCAAACGGACGGTGCTTACAATGCGCCTGATGACGGCGGCGCCGGCGGCGGGCTGGGCAAACAGCTCATTTTGATTGCCTTGATTACCGTAGCTATTATTGTAGGTTATAAGGCTTTTTTTGCCGATGGTGGCGGACTTTCCGGTCTGTTTCAGGAACCTAAAGAGGTACGCATGACCTATGTCCCTTCCGATTTTAACCCCAATCTGGATGAGGAAAAAACACTGAAAATCCTTTCTCAGCCTGAGCAATACCGCCAGGAGTTTGACCGCCTGGTGTATGATTTTAATGTGTCGTTATTATACCATGTGGCCAACCGTATGGCACTGCCTGACAGCCTTAAGCGTAAACTTGAACCGGAATATAAAAAGCACCATAACTACCTGAGCGCCTTGTATTATAATGATTTTGTGTCGTTAAAAGACACCACGGCGTCAATGTATGAAAACTGGTACAGCGACAATGCCAATCAGGCTGTGCAGGTATTCAACGAGGTCGCCGGCAAATACACCTGCTTTTTTGTGACTCAGGTAATGGCTACTTTGCTCCGGGTGAGCGGCGGGAAATTCTTTGCCAAAGGAAAAAATGTGGGAACGCCTTGCGATATAGCCATTCATGAGGCATTAACACCTATGGCGGATCGACTCAAAAAGAAGGCGGAAATTATGGATTTCAGTGCTTCACGTGGAATGCTCAAAGAAAAAGTCCGCAAAGGGATTGCCGAGTTGGCAACCTATGAGCTGCGCAGCCGCATGGGGATTGATAAAACCCTGCAGTACAAGATTTTTGGATTTTCTGTTTCCGAAACGGATATCCGGGTGGAAGCTATTAGTGTGGTTAAAACCGGATTCAAGCTGGATCAATATTTCGATGTAACCTTAAGCCCAAATAAGGGAACCCTTAATATCAAATTACCCCAGCCTACCATTTTGTCGCATGAAGTTTACCCTAGAGTTGACAAGCTGGATGTAGGTTATTTGGCAGGAATCAGTGAAAAGGATATGAACGATCGGTTCAATGAGTTACGCCGACAATTCAGGCAGGATGCATTAGAGAATGAACAAGTGCTGGAAAAAGCAAAAATGCGGGCAGACTCTGTGATGCAACTCATGTTTGGACCTATTGCCAAAGGTATTAACCGAAATTACAAGGTTCAGGTCGTATTTCAGGATGTGCCCACCCAAATGACAGAAGATGAATTGCGCAGAAGAGGTGAAGAAGATCAAAAACCGCCCAAAGTGGGGTCGCCTAATCCGGTAACCATCCCTGCCAGAAGCAAGGAAAAGGTAATTGCTAATTAGTGTTTGGGTGTTTGGGTGT
>DLXL01000269.1:0-2960 GCA_003448025.1 Saprospirales bacterium
CGTTCCAAAAAAAATCCGCGTTCCTACCCGCGTTCCAATAAAAATCCGCGTTCATTGAGTCGCCTCTGCAATGGACGGCGGCTTTTTTGGAAATGATGCGTTTTTTTAAAATTTATATTGAAAAAGGGCATTAAGGCCCCATAAACCAGGGAATCCGGGTTGAGCACGATCGGCCTTATGCAGATAATTGACTCCTGACTTTATATACAGGTGTTTTGCCAGTTGATACCTGATGCCCGCACTCAGCCCTACCATTGAAACTGCGCTTGACTTGGATTCTACCTCTGTGGATACTTCCTGTTCCAGGCCAGACGGAGTGTGTTCAAATTCATACTGCACCTCGTAAGGAAGTCTCCAGCTGGCTGCATAATTAAGGCCTACAAATGGCCGTAGAATGCTGGTTGGCCTCATCATATATTGCATACCTGTCGCAATTTGCCACATAGGCAAAGCGCCTTCTTCCATTTTGTAATATTACAGGGTGAAATTACCAGGTGGGGGGGGGACTATTGGTAAATCCAGGGATTCTGCCTGGCTGGTGCCTTTAAAGTACACGCCCATATAATTTGTTTCCAGAACAAGAGATAGGTTATCAGAAAAGCCAATTTCTGCGTTTAGTGTCGTGGAAAAGCCACCTCTTTCCTTCAAAAACGAGCCGCCAGGAATCAGGAAGCCACCACCAGCTCCTACGAAAAAGTTGCGGGGACTCAGACGAAGCTGCTGTGGGTCCTTCGTTTGCTTCCTGACTGGAATAAATTCGTATTCCTGCAACCGGAGTTGTTGCCGGTCATGTATTTTAGCAGGGGGAATGTTTTTTACAGGAATTAATGCTGGATGTTTGTGTCCTTCCGTGGATATCAGGCCTTCGGAATACAGCTGATCATTATATTCCGGGATGAGTAATCCACCTGAAGATGGCCCGGTTGTAGCTTTGGTAGTTGCACTGCCTTCCCTAATATTAGCTGATGCGATAAAGGCCGGACTTTGCCGGGAAGCGTAAAGCATGCGGGTCTGGTAAATAGTATCGTATTCGTGTACCACGCGTGTTACCCAAATGGTGTCCTGACTTAAGGTATGATTGCTTTTGATCGGGGCCTCCAAAAGAGTCAGTCGTTGATTCATTTGGCCCAACTGATTCCACCAAAAAAAATTGGAACTTAGCAACAGTAACAACAAGGTAGCTACTGCGATGGCCAGCACCCTCCTGTGTTTGTTTTCCTTGTGAGCACTTAATTGCGACGACAAACTTTGCCAATCCTCTTTGTTAAAGTCCGGTGCACTCGATTGCCTCAATTTATCCGCAAAAGACCTGTCAAAATCAAAGTCTTCCATAGTGTATCAGTTACTCGATTGTTTTGTTATTATCCCATGGCTTACGAGCAACATTTTCAATCTTGCTCGAGCTTTAAACAGATTTGATTTGGATGCTCCCACGGAAATGCCCAGAATTTCAGCGATTTCATGGTGCTCATATCCTTCTATGGCATAGAGGTTAAGAACAGCCCTATAGGCGGGAGAAAGTTTTTGAACCATATTACGAAGGTCATCGGCCGAGATTTGTTCCAGCACATTGTTGGCGTTTCCCAGCTCATAATAGGGTTCCAAATCGTCTTTTGAAGGCTCGTTCCGGATATACTTCCTATAATAGTCAATGGCTGTAAAAACGGTAATTCTGTTCAACCAGGGCCTGAAAGGCTGGTTCTCATCATACTCATCAATCTTGTTAAACACTTTCAGGAACACATCGTTCACGATTTCTCTCGCATCTTCCAGAGAGGATGCGTAATTCAAGGCAACCCTGATGATATCCTGGTAGAATAGTTCGTAAAGTTCTTTCTGACTTGAAAGGCTGCGACGTCTGCATCCATCCAAAATCAATGCGAGCTGTTTTCTGTTCATTCCCAAGGTATTATTTATTCGTAGTTTCCTTTGAAAAGGTTGCCACGTGCATGAGGATGGATACTTTCTCTGTGCTGACACTGGCTACAGCGTAAGCACGTGAATCGGTTTGGGTTCACATGTGGTTTGGGAGATCAGAGTGCCGGATTATTCATGGGAAAGGCAATAAAGCAAAGATAGCAAAAAAAAACACTTTATGGCGGCATTCAAGGATAAAATCAGCCATTTGCCGAGTATCTGTCAAAACTTCCGGCATATTACTACATAACGCAGAAGATATCTCCTTATTTTTCAGGCCAGGCCATGGTTGTAGCCGTAATTTTATTCAGGAATCCGGTGCACCCGGCAACCATTTTCCTCTATTTTTCGAATTTAAGTCAAAACCTGGGTATGTCTCCTTTAGTTCACCGGATTTACATCGCTACGCTAACCCTGATAGTGGCAGTAACCACTGTTTTTCTTTTCGTAAAAGGATATTCCTACTATTCCACGTCCTTAGAAGAGCGTTTTTACCATCCCGATCACGACTGGTTCAAGCCGAGCGGTATTTTTGGTCATGGATTGGGCATTGTGGGTACCCTCCTGATCATCATTGGGGTATTTGGATATATTGCCAAGAAAAAATACAAGTTCCTGCATCGTTATGGCCGCTTAAAGTACTGGCTGGAGTTCCATATTTTTTTATGTACGCTTGGGCCGGTTATGATCCTTTTTCATACGGCATTCAAATTTGGGGGCATCGTTTCCATCAGTTTCTGGAGTATGGTGGCGGTGGTGGCCAGTGGGGTAGTGGGTCGCTTTATTTACATTCAAATTCCCCGAACCATCGAAGGGCGCGAGTTGAGTCTTGGTGAGGTAAAAGCCATGAAAAGCAACCTCGACGAGTTGTTAAAAAATGCCTATCAACTGGATGAGTCGAGGTATCATGCCATCCTATCGGCTGCCACGCTGAATCATGAGGGCCGCCAGACTTCCTCCGGATTCTTTCAGGCATTCTCGTTTACCATACAGCACCCCAACACCTGTTGGGCCGTACAGCTTGTGACCACTGAACACCAGAC
>DLXL01000269.1:3039-5363 GCA_003448025.1 Saprospirales bacterium
AATTTTGAAGACCAAAAGAATTTGTCGCAGGTAAAGGCAGTGCTGCGGCAAAACCAGTTTTCTGCTCAGGATACAGCTTATATCCTGAAACTGGTGCGCAACGAAATCCGGCTGAACCATCGCATTGAGCGACTTCAAACGATGCAAAAACTGTTCAGGTATTGGCATATCGTGCACTTGCCGTTTGCACTTATCATGTTGATTATCATGATCATACATGTTATAGTGACGATTACCTTCGGATTTAGATGGATCTTTTAAGCGCCTGAGAGCATGTTGAAAACCGAAAAAATCAGTAGAAATGTTATTAGAAGAAATCATCATTTATGGCGTAATCCTGCTCTTTTGTGCACTGGTAGTCTGGTATTACATGCGCAAACTGAAACAGGAGTCCCAAACGGTAGAGGCCAAAATTGAGAAGGCCAAACTGGAGGGCACCTGGGAACCGGTTTCTCTTCATCCTTATATTGATCTGGGCACCTGCATCAAAAGCGGGGCTTGCATTGAGGCGTGTCCGGAGAAGGATATCCTTGGCATCGTGAACGGCCGGGCTACACTGGTAAACGCATCTCAATGCATTGGCCACGGCGCATGTTTCCATGCCTGTCCTGTGGAAGCCATTTCTCTGGTGATCGGTACGGAGAAACGTGGGGTGGAACTTCCACACGTGAACGAGAATTTTGAAACCAATGTACCCGGCATCTATATCGCAGGCGAACTGGGGGGGATGGGCCTGATTAAAAACAGTATCGAACAAGGCGAGGCCGCAGTGGAAAGCATCGTCCATTCCGGCCTTAAAAAAGACCCGTCCATGTATGACCTGATCATTATAGGAGCGGGACCTGCCGGTATTTCCGCCACCCTGACCGCGAAAAAGCACCAGTTGAATTTCCTTACCCTGGATCAGGACTCTCTGGGTGGAACGGTTTTCAATTTCCCCCGATATAAACTGGTCATGACGGCGCCGGTGAACCTTCCGCTCTATGGTAAAATTCATCTTTACGACACCTCCAAAGCCGAGTTGCTGGACCTTTGGAATACTGCCCTGCAACGCAACAACATCACCGAGATCAGAGAAAATACCAAGGTAGAACAGGTGCTGAACGAAGGGGGACATTTCACCGTGGAAACCAATCTTGGGGATCGTTTGAAGACTAAAAACGTGCTGCTGGCCATCGGACGCCGTGGTAGCCCGCGCAAACTGGGCGTCCCGGGTGAAGGCCTGGAAAATGTAGCGTACAGACTGCTGGAGCCGGAAAACATCAGCGAAAAAAAGGTGGTCGTAGTAGGTGGTGGCGACTCGGCCATCGAGGCTGCTTTGTCGCTGATGGATCATAATCAGGTGATCCTGAGCTACAGAGGAGAGGCCTTCAGTCGCCTGAAACCCAAAAACAGGGAAAAAATTGATCAGGCCGGCCAATCCGGCGCCATTAGGATCCTGTTGCAAAGTAACCTCACCAGTATTGAAAAAGACCGGGTAGGAATGATCATTGGACCCGATTCCGAGAGCCAATGGATGGAAAACGATTTAGTTTATATCTTCGCAGGAGGGGAATTGCCTACCGACTTTTTGAAAAAAGCAGGGGTGGAAATCTCAAAACGGCACGGGTATACCGTGAAAAAACACAAATAAGGTATTGAAAGCGCGTATTCTATACAGTCTGCTGGCTTTTGCCCTTTTATCCGGCACCGTTCGGGCACAGTTGTCGCCCGGCGATCTTTCCAATGCCCACAAGGATCTGGAAGGGATTTCCAATTGCACCAAATGCCATGATCTGGGCAACAAGGTGTCTAATGCAAAATGCCTGGATTGCCACAAGGAAATCAAATCCAGGGTAGACCGAAATGAAGGATACCACGCTTCCTGGGAAGTCAAGGGAAAGGATTGTGCCAAGTGCCACAGCGACCACCATGGCCGAAAGTTCGATATGGTTCGCTTTGATGAAAGCAAATTCGACCACCAGTTAACCGGTTATGAACTTACCGGGAGGCATAAATCCGGATGGTCCAGCAAAGGGCAGAAAATAGATTGCCGGAGTTGCCACAAACCTGATTTGATTGTAGAGCCAGAGCTTAGAAGCCACAAGGAAACCTTTCTGGGATTGAGCCAGGCCTGTGCAGATTGCCACAAAGACGTACACCAGAAAACGCTGGGCAGAGATTGCGCCAAATGCCATACTACGGAGGAGTTCAACCCGGCAAAAAAGTTCAATCACGACAAATCCGATTTTCCCCTCACCGGTCGCCACAAGGAGGTGGCCTGCATAGAATGTCATAAAAAAGAGGTGCGGAATGGCGCCGAGTTTCAGAAGTTTGACGGAGTC
>DLXL01000269.1:5486-10217 GCA_003448025.1 Saprospirales bacterium
AGAAGTTTGACGGAGTCCCGTTTAAAAGCTGTTCCGATTTTCACCAGGATCCACACCAGAGCAAACTGGGAATCAATTGTAAGGAATGCCACAATACAGTGGATTTTGACGATCCGGGTGGGTTTAAAAAATTCGATCACAGCAAAACGCATTTCCCCCTGAAGGGCAGGCACCAGAAAGTGGATTGCCGGGAATGCCACAACCTGGCCAATACCACCCCGCTGAATGTTTTTCAGGACAGGCTGGGTATCCCCACCCAGGATTGCAAGGTGTGCCATAAAGACCCTCACGAGAATCGTTTTGGTAATAACTGCTCAGAGTGCCACAATGAGAATGGATGGCGAAAAACCGGAGATCTTGACAAGTTCAATCACGATAGAACCGACTTTGCCCTAACTGGCCGCCATATAGCCGTTGACTGCAGAAAGTGCCACACCTCGGAAAAAATGACGGATCCTTTGCCGTTTAAAAACTGCGCGGACTGTCACAAGGACTATCACGATCAGCAGTTTGCCGTGTACTCCGTCAGTCCGGATTGTGCCAAATGCCATACCACAGACGGATTTCTGGGCAGCACCTTCACCATAGAAGACCACGCCAAAACAAAATATAAGCTGGACGGGGCTCACCTCGCCACTCCATGCTTTGCCTGCCACCTGAAAGAAGGGGATGTCTCCAGCTATCCGCCTCCTAAAGGCAAATGGAAATTCAGGCAGATCGGAGAACGCTGCGTGGATTGCCATAAAGATCCGCATGAGGGACAAATTGCTGAAAAATGGTACCCCAACAAATCCTGCGAACAATGCCACCTTACGGCCAGTTTTCAGGAAAGCCGGTTCGATCACAGCAAAACGGAGTTCGCCCTAACCGGCGTACACCAGAAAACCGCCTGCAGGGATTGTCATAAACCTCAGCCAGGGTATAAATATGGCCAGTTTGACGGCTTGCCATCCCAATGTGCGAAATGCCATGAGGAGGTACATAACCGCCAATTTGAAAAATTCGGCGTCACGGATTGTGCAGCCTGTCATAACAGCGATGGATGGACCATCAAACAATTCAACCACGATAAAACCAGGTTTAAACTGGAAGGGAAACACGTAAACGTTTCCTGTGATAAATGCCACAAGGAGGTCACCACTAACGGTCTGACTTACGTTCAATATAAATTTGATAACTTCGAATGCGTAGTTTGCCACAAATAATCTGGCTATTGCTCCTGGGTAGCCAGTTGATTGCCCAAAACCCACACGGGACGCAGCTTAAAGTGGACTGCCGGAGTTGTCACACGCCGGACAGCTGGGAGATTGCACCGGATTGGTGGCAAAAGCCCCCTTCCCCCGCTGCATCAGTGCCTCGCTTCAACCATAGCGTCAATACAGATTTTGAGCTGGAAGGCCGGCACCAAAAAATTGATTGCAGAGCCTGTCATGAGACCCTGGTATTTGCAGTAGTGGGCCAGCAATGTATTGACTGCCATATCGATTTACATCAGCAAACCCTGGGTACGGATTGCCGGCGATGCCACGATGCCAACGACTGGTTGATCGACGACATCACAGCCTTGCACCAGGATAATGGATTCCCTTTGCTGGGCAATCATTTGCTGGCAGAATGTACGGATTGTCACCATTCGGAGTCCTACCTGAAATTTGAAAGAATTGGTAATTTGTGTGTGGATTGCCACCTGCAGGAATTTCAGGCTACCACATCCCCCAATCACGTGGCGGCAGGCTATTCCACCGATTGCTCGATGTGCCATGACATGACTTTGCCAGACTGGCGGTGGGTGGCCGGGGCGGCCAATCACCTGTTTTTCCCCTTGACCGGCGGTCATGCCATCAATGATTGTACGAAGTGCCACATCGGTGGCAACTTTACCAATACGCCTACCGATTGCTTTGCCTGCCACTCCTCAGAGTACATGGCTACCACTAATCCGGATCACGAGGCTGCGGGCTTCCCTACGGATTGCAGTATTTGTCATACTACCGGCCCCGGTTGGGCTGCTGATAACTTTACCCAGCACGACGCACTGTATTTCCCCATTTACAGCGGTAATCATAAGGGAGAGTGGAACAATTGCAACGAATGCCATACCACCGCAGGCAATTTCAAAGCATTTAGCTGTATTGATTGCCATGAACACAACAACGCCGGGGACCTTGCCGATGAACACGATGAGGTAGGTGGGTACAGTTTCAACAGTACGGCCTGCTATTCGTGTCATCCGAAGGGAAATTAGGTTTGTCAAAATTTTGCCATAAATTTTTACCGGGTTGGCAACCATTCCATGTTGGTATTCGAATAAGTATAGGTCAGGTCGTTGACTTGCTGACAGGTCGGTGTCGTTTGGTTGACCTATAATCGTTGAATCCGTCCATGCAGTCCAGAACCGTTGCCTTCTTTTGCTTTGCTTTCCTGTCGGCTATGCTGACGGCGCAAAATCCGCATGGCCCGGCGCTGAAGATCGACTGTGCCGCTTGTCATACTTCGAGTGGATGGGAAATCGCCTCTGCCTATTGGAAAAGTTTTGATCCGGATAAGCCGGAGATTTCCAAAATGACCGGGATGGTGCTACCATTCGATACGATGCGGTTCCATCATGGAAAAACCAAGTTCCCGCTTACCGGCCAGCATGCCGCGGTGGATTGCAGAGCGTGTCACCAGACACTGATCTTTTCTGAAGCGGAGGGCAGCGACTGTATTTCCTGTCATGAGGACATGCACCAGCAAACGGTGGGCACCGATTGTTCCAGATGCCATAGTACAGCCAACTGGATGCTGGACGATGTAGGCGGACTGCACCAGCAAAATGGGTTCCCGCTACAGGGAGTACACCAGAAAGTGGATTGCAACCAGTGTCACCAGTCGGCTTCCGCCTTGCAGTTTGAACGACTGGGGAATCAGTGTGTGGATTGCCACCTGCAGGATTTTCAAACCACCACTCAGCCAGACCACAAAAAAGCCGGATTTTCCACGGATTGCCAGGAATGTCATGATCTGACAACGCCCGGTTGGTGAACCAATAAGGTCAAGCACGACTTTTTCCCTTTAACCAAGGGTCATGATATTGCGGATTGCGCCAAATGTCATACCAGCGGTGATTTCTCTCAAACACCAGCCAATTGCGTTGCCTGCCACCAGGCGGATTTTGACGGAGCCCAGAGTCCCAATCACCAGGCAGCCAACTTTACCAATGATTGCGCGGCCTGTCATACTACGGATCCCGACTGGATGCCTGCGTTATTCGCGCAGCATGATGTTGATTTTTTCCCCATTTATTCTGGAAAGCACCAGGGACAATGGAGCCAGTGCATAGATTGCCACCAGAACCCGGCCAATTTTGCTGAATTTACCTGTACTAGTTGTCACGTCAATCCGGAAACCGATCAGGGGCATACCGGCGTGAATGGGTACATGTATGAAAATTCGGCCTGCCTGGCCTGTCACCCCTCCGGCGATGCCGATGTAGCTTTTGACCATAACGCTACGGATTTCCCCTTGACAGGTGCACACCTGGGGGCAGATTGTATCCAATGCCATGCGAATGGGTATGCAGGTACGCCAACGGCGTGTCAGGCCTGCCATACCGCAGACTTTAACCAGTCCCTCAATCCCAGCCATACAGCGCTTGATCTGCCGATGGATTGTGCCATGTGTCACACCACCGACCCTGGCTGGGCGCCTGCATCCTTCCCCATTCACCAGAATTATCATCCCTTGAATGGGGCACATGCGGGTATTGCCCAGGATTGTGCTGCCTGCCATAATGGGGATTACAACAACACGCCCAATACCTGTTTTGGGTGTCATACGGCAGAATATAATGCCACCACCGACCCCAATCACCAGGCTGCGCAATTCCCAACCGATTGTGCTGCCTGCCACACCGAGACGGCCTGGACACCAACCGGATTCGACCATAATGTCATTTATCCGTTTACAGGGGCACACCAGGCCATCGCCGATGATTGCAATGCCTGCCATCACGGCAACTATACCAACACGCCCAATACCTGCGAAGCCTGTCATGCCACAGACTATGCTCAGGCAACCAACCCTGGCCACACGGCGCTCAACCTGCCAATGGACTGTGCCATGTGTCATACCACAACGCCAGGCTGGGAGCCGGCTTCGTTCCCCATTCACCAGAACTACTATCCGCTAAACGGAGCGCACGCAGGTATTGCCAGTGATTGTGCGGTCTGCCACAACGGCGATTACAACAATACGCCCAATACCTGTGCCGGTTGCCATACGGCGGAGTACAATGCCACCACCGATCCCAACCACCAGGCTGCGCAATTCCCGCTGGACTGTGCTGCCTGCCACTCTGAAACAGCCTGGGTACCCACCGGATTTGACCACAATGCGATATACCCGTTCACTGGGGCGCACCAGGCCATCGCCGATGATTGTAATGCCTGCCACCACGGCAATTATACCAACACGCCCAATACCTGCGAGGCCTGTCATACGCTTGACTACAACCAAACCCTCAATCCCAGCCATACCGCGCTTAATCTGCCGATGGATTGCGCCATGTGCCACACCACAGCGCCGGGTTGGGAGCCGGCATCGTTCCCCATACACCAGAACTATTATCCGTTAAACGGAGCGCATGCAGGCATCGCGAATGATTGTGCCGCCTGCCACAACGGCAATTACAACACTACGCCGAATACTTGTGCGGGATGTCACACTCCGGATTACAACAACGCAACAGAC
>DLXL01000269.1:10368-10609 GCA_003448025.1 Saprospirales bacterium
GGATTACAACAACGCAACAGACCCTAATCACCAGGTGCTGCAATTCCCGACGGATTGCGCCATCTGCCATAACGAGACTGCCTGGGATCCTTCTATCTTCAATCATAACGCCGTATATCCGTTAAATGGGGCGCATGCGGTTATCGCCAACGATTGCAATGCCTGCCACCAGGGGGATTATGTCAACACGCCCAATACCTGTGCCGGTTGCCATACGCCGGATTACAACAACGCAACAGAC
>DLXL01000269.1:10741-21369 GCA_003448025.1 Saprospirales bacterium
GGATTACAACAACGCAACAGACCCCAATCACCAGGCACTGCAGTTCCCGATGGATTGTGCCATTTGTCACAACGAAACAGCCTGGGAACCTTCCATTTTTGATCACAACGCCGTTTACCCATTGAACGGAGTGCATGCCGTCATTGCCAATGATTGCAATGCCTGCCACCATGGCAATTACGTCAATACCCCGAATACCTGCTTTGGTTGTCACACCGAGGATTACAACCAGGTGGCCAATCCCAATCACCAGCAGGCTCAATTCCCTACGGATTGCACGATTTGCCATACAGAAACGGCCTGGACACCCACTACTTTTGACCATAACGCCATTTATCCCTTCACGGGCGCTCACATGGCCATAGCCGACGATTGTGTGGCCTGTCACCATGGCAATTATGTGAATACCCCGAATACCTGTGCGGGCTGTCACACGCCTGATTACAACGCTACTGCTAATCCCAACCACCCGGCACTCGGTATTCCAACAGATTGTGCCCTGTGCCACACCACGGATCCTGGTTGGGCGCCGGCTACTTTCCCGATCCACAACAATTATTATCCGTTAAACGGGGCACATGCCGGAATTGCCAACGATTGCGCCACCTGCCACAACGGAGATTATAACAATACGCCCAATACCTGTAACGGATGCCATAACGCCGATTATCTGGGTACCACCAATCCTGATCACGAGGTTGTACAATTCCCGACCGATTGTGCGCTTTGCCATGGTGAAACCGCCTGGTCGCCTTCTACATTCGATCACAGCAGTATTTATCCATTTACCGGGGCGCACATAGCCATTGCATCTGACTGTAACGCCTGTCACCAGGGTAATTACAACAATACACCCAATACCTGTGAAGGGTGTCATACACCGGATTACGATGCCAGTCTTAATCCGAATCATGCAGCAATCGGGATACCTGTTACCTGCGCCCTTTGCCACACCACCGATCCGGGTTGGGCGCCGGCCACCTTCCCGATACATAACAACTATTATCCGCTAAACGGGGCACACTCGGTGATCGCTGAGGACTGTGTTACCTGTCATAATGGCGACTATAACAATACACCCAATACTTGTGTGGGTTGTCACCAGTCTGATTACAACGACACTTCCAATCCGGACCACGAGACGCTGCAATTCCCTACCGATTGTGCACAGTGTCATGGCGAAACGGCCTGGGTGCCAGCTACCTTTGACCACTCTGCCATATATCCTTTCACCGGGGCACATATAGCTATTGCCAATGATTGTGATGCCTGCCACCATGGCAATTACAACAATACGCCAAATACTTGCGAAGGTTGCCACACACCGGATTTCAATGCCAGTCTGAATCCGAATCACGTGACATTGGGCATTCCAACGGATTGTGCCATGTGCCATACCACCGATCCGGGCTGGGCGCCAGCCACCTTTCCGATACACAACAACTATTATCCGTTAAACGGTGCGCATGCAGGCATTTCCAACGATTGTGCCGTGTGTCATAACGGCGATTACAACAATACCCCCAATACCTGTGTGGGGTGCCACCAGGCTGATTACAATAATACCACTAACCCGGATCACGAAGCCGCCCAGTTCCCAACCGATTGTGCCATTTGCCACAGCGAAACGGCCTGGGTGCCTTCTACTTTTGACCACAATGCCATTTATCCGTTCACAGGCGCGCACATAGCCATCGCGGACGACTGCAATGCTTGTCACCACGGCGATTACAATAACACGCCTAATACTTGTGAAGGTTGCCATACGCCGGATTACAATGCCAGTTTGAACCCGAATCACGTGACGCTGGGTATCCCGACAGATTGTGCCATGTGTCATACGACCGATCCTGGCTGGGCGCCGGCCACCTTCCCGATACACAACAACTATTATCCGTTAAATGGTGCACATGCCGGCATCTCCAACGATTGCGCCGTGTGTCACAACGGGGATTACAATAATACCCCTAATACCTGTGTCGGTTGTCACCAGGCTGATTACAACAATACCACTAATCCGGATCACGAAGCAGCCCAGTTCCCCACCGATTGTACGATTTGTCATGGTGAAACGGCCTGGGTCCCTTCCACCTTTGACCATACGGCCATCTATCCGTTCACTGGTGCGCATATAGCTATTGCGGACGACTGCAATGCATGCCACCAGGGCAATTATAACAATACGCCTAACACTTGTGAGGGTTGCCATACACCGGATTATAATGCCAGTCTGAACCCCAACCATGCCACGCTGTCCATTCCAACGGATTGCGCCATGTGCCATACTACCGATGCTGGATGGGAACCGGCCACCTTCCCTATACACAACAACTATTGGCCCCTCAATGGCGCACATACGGTGGCTTCCTGCGTGGATTGTCATAACGGGGATTACAACAATACACCCACCACCTGTGTTGCCTGTCACCAGGCTGATTACAATGCGGCACTAGATCCCAACCACCAAACCAATAACCTGCCGCTAACCTGCCAGGATTGTCATAATGAAACAGCCTGGTCGCCGTCAACGTTCGACCACAACAGCGTTTATCCGTTTACAGGTGCGCATATTCCTATTGCGGATGATTGTAATGCCTGTCACCAGGGCAATTACAACAATACGCCCAATACCTGTGAAGGCTGTCATATGCCGGATTACAATACCAGTGTGAATCCAAATCACGTCTCATTGTCCATTCCAACGGATTGCGCCATGTGTCACACTACAGATCCGGATTGGATGCCTGCTACCTTCCCCATTCACGATAATTATTGGCCATTGAATGGGGCACATACAAGTCTGAATTGTGTGGATTGTCATAACGGAAATTACAATAACACTCCCAATACCTGTAACGGGTGCCACAACGACGATTACATAGCCACCACCAATCCGAACCATACACAGGCAGGATTCCCAACCACCTGCCAGGATTGTCATACCGAGGATGCCTGGATTCCATCTTTCTGGGATCACAGTACCTGGCCACTTACCGGGGCGCATCTTAATGCGGCCTGTACGGATTGTCACATCAATGGCAATTACAACAACACGCCCAATACCTGTTTTGGTTGCCACGCTTCCGATTACAACAATGCCAACGATCCGGATCACTCTGCAGCGCAGTTCCCAACCACTTGCGAAGACTGTCATACCACTACTGCCTGGATACCCTCAACCTGGGATCATGATCAACAGTATTTCCCCATATTTAGTGGTACCCACAACAATGAATGGGATCAGTGTATAGACTGCCATACGACTCCCGGAAACTTTTTAGTTTTCAGCTGCATAGATTGTCATGAACACGATGATCCGGTGGATATGGCGGATCACCACCAAGGCGTACCCGGGTATCAATACAATAGCCCCGCCTGCTATAGTTGTCACCCGGACGGAAATAACTAAGCGTCATATGAAATACTGGATTTTCATAGTCAGTTTGCTCATGGGGCCAACACTCCTGGTTGGGCAGAATAACCAGACCCTCGAGAAGGGTACGGCGAGTTTTGTTTCGTCACAAAACGTCTATGTAAAGTTCAGTGCAACAGAAAATATCAATAAAGGCGATACCCTTTTTATCAAAGAGGCAGATAAGCTCAAGCCAGCCCTTATCGTAAAAGAAAAATCGTCCAGTTCCTGTGTTTGCAGTTCGCTTTTGCCTGAAAAGGTTAAAATAGGAACGGAGTTTTATGCCAGGGTTCAGGTAAAAAAAGAGCCGGAAAAGCAAAAGGAGCGCAAGGCAAAGGACCGCCCTGTCGTAAGTCAGGACAGCAGTTTGAAACCACCTCCGGTAGTGATCCCGCCACAGCAGGAAGACAAGGACGAAGTAAGCTACAAACAGAAATCGAAGGGGCGCGTTTCCGCTGCCACCTATAGCAGTCTGGCCGGCGCCGAGCAAACCCACCGCATGCGGTACACCTTTATGTATCAGGGTAATAACCTGCGAAATTCACGATTTTCCACCGAGCAATACATAACCTTCCGGCACACTTCGGGCGCCTGGAATGAGGTGAAAGAGAATTTTAACAATGCCCTTAAAGTGTATTCTCTGTCCGTGAAGTATGACCTGGGTAAATATTCCAGTATAACCCTGGGCCGGAAAATCAACCAGCGCATTTCCAGCATGGGCGCTATCGACGGATTGCAGTTTGAGAAAGGAGTGAAGAACTTTATGGTGGGGGCCATCGTGGGCTCAAGACCGGATTATGCCGATTATCGCCTGAACGTAAACCTGTTTCAGGCCGGGGTATATGTTGGTTACGTTAACCGCAATCCGCAGAGACACCGGGAAACCACCTTTGGGGTGATTGAACAGCGCAACCATGCACGTACAGATCGCCGATTTGCCTATTTTCAGCATTCCAATAACCTCACAAAAAGCATGAGCCTGTTCGGCTCTATGGAAGTCGATATGTATCAGGTGGTAGACAGTGTGGTCACGAACGCCATGCGAATTACCAATATTTTGCTTACACTCCGATACAAGGTGTCTAAACAGTTCAGTTTGTCTGGTGGGTACGACAACCGTAGAAACATCATCTATTACGAGTCGTACAAGAGCTATATAGACCAGTTGATTGATGATGAAACCCGGCAGGGATTGAGACTTGGCGCCACCTATCGAATCAGCAAGCGGATCAACTGGGGAGCGAACACCAGTTGGCGGTTTCAAAAGAGCAATTTAAACCTCTCTAAAAACCTCAACACCTACCTGAATTTTAATCGTCTGCCCTGGATTCATTCCAGTCTTTCCCTTTCTGTTAACTGGTTGCAGACGACCTATCTGACCAGCAAAATGTATGGGGCCCGCTTGAACCAGGAGCTCATCCGGGGCAAGTTGAACGGCGAATTGTACTACAGAATGGTAGATTATGATTACGGAAATGAACAAAGCCGTTTCATGCAGCATATCGCAGGCGCCGACTTGTCGTGGAACATCACCCGCACACTGGGACTTTACCTCTATTATGAAGGAACCTATACCGATTCAAGGGCTGCTTTTCACAGGGTGAATACCAGAATTATTCAGCGATTTTGACGTTTGTTACCGTATCTGAATGTGATGGGTTTGGCGGTAAAATGCCTGTTGCAATTTGCGGAAAAGGGTGTTGTCATATGGGCACAGTGAGTACATTTGAGCGTCTGACTAACAACTAAATACAATGAAGCCTTACACGAAAGTCGTTTTGTTTTCCTGGATCCTGCTGAGCCTTTCTGCCTGCGATTCCAAACCCAGAGTTATTGAAGCAGAGGGAGCAGATGCACAAAATGCCCCCATATTTAAGGATGTCCAGCACAACCATGGTGAAGCTGCACCGGCGCAGGAGGCGGATGGGAAGGAACACAAAGTGGTAGTAGCCGAAACCTTGCATACGGATAAGTATACCTACCTCCGGGTAAAAGAGGAGGAGGAAGAGTATTGGATCGCCATTACCAAAAGAGAGGTCAAAGTGGGAAGTACCTGCTATTACCGTGGTGGATTACTGAAGAAAAACTTCCAAAGCAAGGAATTCAACCGTGTATTTGAAACGGTATACCTCGTAGGCGATTTCAGGGAGGAGAATGAAGGCGCGTCTGCCGCCAGGGGGGGAGGCATTCCGGCAGGCTCGGAAGCTTTGGAACCGCCGAAAAATGTACAACGCGCTCCCGGAGCGATCAAGATTTCCGATCTGGTGGCCAATGCGGCTAAATACAATGGCAAGACGGTAAAGATCACCGGCAAATGCGTCAAGATCAACCCAATGATCATGGGCAGAAACTGGCTCCATATTCAGGATGGATCCGGCAAAAACCTGGACCTAACCGTTACGACTACCGAAATGGTACAGCTTGGCGCTATAGTAACACTGGAAGGGGTATGGGCTACCAACAAGGATTTTGGCGCCGGCTACAAGTACGATTACATTCTGGAGGCTGCCGTACTCAAATAGAGGAGGTAATACGTTTTCACGATCAAACAAAAGAGGCTCGGAGCGTACGCTTCGAGCCTCTCTTGTTTGATCGTGAAAATGGATGGCAGCTTACGTCCATTTTTGGTAGGCGCGGTGTTTCCACATGGCCAGCAAGCTGATGAGGATCAATGCGCCAACGATGTAATACACAAAGGACGGTACAGGCACCGGATCGCCCGCTGCATAGGAATGCAGGCCGGACAGGTAATAGTTCACGCCAAAATAAGTCATGGCTACAGAGGCCCAACCGAACAGGGTGGCCACGTTGAAAGCGTATACGCCACGCAATCCGGGAATAAACCGCATATGTAAAATGAAGGAATACACCAGAATGGTCACCAGCGCCCAGGTTTCCTTGGCATCCCAGCCCCAGTAACGCCCCCAGGATTCATTGGCCCAAACACCTCCCAGATAAGTGCCAATGCTGATCATGTACAGCCCGCCAATCAGGGTCATTTCACTGATAGTGGTCATTTCCTGAATGATCCGGTATACGTTTTGATGGTTTTTCCGGTTGGCAAATATCATGAAAATCAGGTTCAGTACACCGATGATCGCGCCTAAAACCAGAAAACCGTAGCTGCCGGCCTCCAGCGATACGTGGATGGTAAGCCAATAGGATTTCAGTACCGGAACCAGGGGGGTAATTTCCGGATCCAGCCAGCTCAATCCTGCTACCATCATAATAGTGGATGCCAACACAGAAGTAGCCGTCAGGGCCCCGTACGATTTTCGGGCAAAGATCAACCCTGCCAAAACCGTAGTCCAGCCAATATAAATCAACGACTCATAACCATTGCTCCACGGCGCTCTGCCGGATATGTACCAACGAAGCCCAAGTCCGAAGGTATGCAGGGCAAATGCGGTCAGCAGTCCCCAAAACAGCACTTTGGATACGAGTTGAAGTCTGTTGTCCGGCTTGAAAACCGCACTGAAAAGCAGCACCAGGTAGGCCAGGCCCAGCAGTCCGTAAAGCCCTGTCAGCCGATTGAAGATATTGAGTTTGTTCAGCAGCAATTCGGCATTCACCACACTTTCCGAGGGCAAAATGGAGCCTCCGTATTTCTGTTGGTACTGGTCGAGTTCAGCCACCATCCGGTTGGGCAGATCCCAATCGTTGGATTGCATGGCCTCCAGCAATGCCGGCACATACATAGGGTAAAAGCCCTCCACAATGGTACTCCCGCCGGCCTGATGCTGATGCCTGTGCTCGCTGTGTTCCGGTGCAAGCCAGGTATTGGAAGTGTCGCCCGGTATCGGGAACACTTTCATGAACCTGCCGGAAAATATCAAAGCACAGATGTTCACCTTTTCATCCACTTTAACCAGCTCTTTTTCAAATACCCCGCGGTCCCGGGGAGCGCTGTTGGACGCTTTTCTAACCGCATCCCGAAGTTTATACGCGCCGGTTTCATCAAAAAAATCGTTGTAGCAAACCATGTCACTGTTCACCTGAAGCAGGTTTCTGATCTCCTCATGTTTGCCGATTTTAATGATCCGGGCATCATACCAGTCTTCAGGTTTGGCGGTCATACCCAGGATGATCTGCTCGGCATCCAGTCCAAACATCGACTCCTTTCGGGCGAGTTTGCGCATGACCTCGTTGGCAAACGTGTTCATCGGCTTAAATCGGCCGCGCTGGTCCTGTACCAGTAGTTTGCCAAAGCGGTGGGCGTGATCTGCACTGATCGCGTTTGACCCCGGTGCAGGAGGATCGGCAATAGCCATCGGCGCATTCCAGCCGAATAGGGCCAACACCAGCCAAACAGCTGCTTTTCCGGCAACACGCCGCATTTTTTTAAGGTTCCCTGCCAGTTGCATAAACCGGCTGTTGGCAGTAAACAGGCTCAATATCATGCCAAGGGTAAGGATAATGTATCCTATATAGGAAATCCAGGTGCCCGGTGCGTCGTGATTGACACTCAGGTAGGTGCCCAGCTCATCCTGATCGTAGGAGGATTGAAAAAAGCGATAGCCGTCGTAATCCAGGATATGATTCATGTAGATACGCTGATTGCGCACCAATCGATTCCGGCTGTCGGTGAGCGTAACTTCACTGGCATAGGAGGAGGCACTGTTGGTGCCGGGATAACGCTCCATGATGAAATCCCGCAGTTTTATGGAAAAAGGCAATGCTACACGCCTGGCGCCATACGATACTGCCAACTCCGCATCGCCCAGGGAAACCACAGTTGGCCGGCCTTCAACGCCCTGCATGCCGGAAACGAACACCTGCTTCGGCGTTCCATTCCAGGTGATGTTAAGCTCCAGTCCGCCACGACTGGTACTGGTCATTTTGGGGCTGGAGGAGGTGATCTCTGTTTTGGCACTGGGATTGAAATCACCGAAAACAAAGCTTTCTACGCCATTGGAATACAAGCTGCGCAGCATGAGCGGATGTTCAAGGCCTGCTTCAAGGGTGTCCCTGGTTTGGGTGGCCATTACCATTTGCGCGAAAGCGGTGGGCGCTTTGAAAGTCAGATTTTTTTGCTCGTATTTGATGTTGAATGCTGCCGGATCTTCAGGGTTGCCGAAGTTGAACAGCGTGCCATAGATGTTTACTTTGTCGAGATACCTGACTAAAAACTCTTCTCTGCCATTCATCCCGCCGATGACCACTTTGATGATGGGAACCCCGTTCGGATCCGAGGTCAGGGTTTCCTGAGGGTTGGGAATAAAACGATTAAGCGACACGTTCAATTCCTTGTTTTGGATCAGGTACGACCGCTCTAATTCATTTTTACCCAGGGAAGCGAACAAAACAGGCTCGTCAAAAACATACCGTTTGCCATTGGACAATAACTGAAACTGCACATAGGACTCGGAACTCAGGTAAGTATTGGAAGCGCTTCCTTCACGAATATTCATCATACCTTCCGTTCCAAAATATCGGGTAACACCGGCACCCAACAAAATGACCAGAATGGCCACATGAAAGGTCAGAATAGCCCACTTTTTTTGCTGTGCCATGCGATACCGCACAATATTCACAGCTATGGAGATACCAAACAATACAAGTATGGCTTCAAACCACCGGGACTTGAAAATTAGTTTTTGAGCGGCACTGGTACCAAAATCATTCTCGATAAAAGTGGCAACCCCGATGGCCGCGGCAAACAACAACATGTACAATCCCGCTGCGGAGGTGGAGAACAGCCTGTCTGACAATTTTTTCAATACATTCATGCTTGTATAGCAGAAGGGCAGCATGGCCCCGGTTTGTGGAATAAACTGTTGTATATTCGGTAAAAATAAGGGAAAGGTTGCTACCGGGTGCTAAAGAAATTGCCCCATCGCATCCGGAGAAAAGTTGGCTGTGACTTTTATCACGTTGCACTATTTACCGATTCAGGACTTTTGTACAGCAATCCTTTGAAAACGCTTATATTAATGGTTTCAAACCTCCGGAAACAAAACATTTAAAGATGAACAACGCTGTATACTTTCCTGCTCTTTGGTTGGGCATTGCAGTAGTGGTGATTGGTATTATGGCTATTCTGGCCGCCATTTCCTATTTCAGGCAAACCATCGGCAAGGATCCTTTGACGCGGAGCCAATTTCACCGCCAGATAGTTTTATTGCAACAAATGCGTTGGGTATTATCGCTTCTGGCTATTGCCATGACCGGTGTCGGACTGGGTGCCTGGTATCTGGATAGTACACAAAAAGAAAAATCCGAAGCAGAAATGCGTGCCGGATTATTGCCGCAATACGACCGTGGCAAAATTTGGGAAGCCCCGGATCCATTGCTGGCTGAAACAGATGAACATGCTTCCCTGATAGCCTATGGCCGTGATCTGGTAGCGCGGACGCAAGATTATTTTGGCGAAAACGGACTGGTGCGCCCCGGAAGTATCAACAACATGAATTGCCAGAACTGTCACCTCGACGCAGGCAGTAAGCCTTATGGTAACAACTATTTTGCCGTGAACAGCACTTACCCGCAAATGCGCGCACGTTCCGGCTCCCTGGAAACTATTCCTAAACGGATCAACGACTGTTTTGAACGCAGCCTCAATGGTCAGGCACTGGATACGACCGGCCGGGAAATGCGGGCCATCGTAGCTTATATGCAGTGGCTCGGATCCGGTATTCCCAAAGGCGAAAAACCCAAAGGATCCGGTTTGGCCGAAGTGCCTTTCCTGAACCGACCCGCAGATCCGGTTCTGGGTAAAAAGATATATGCCGAAAAATGCGCCTCCTGCCACGGCGCAGATGGCCAGGGTCTGCCAATGGCTGCCGACAGCCCTCGTGATTATCCGCCACTTTGGGGAGATAAAAGCTACAATCAGGCCGCAGGTCTATTCCGGATGTCGCGCTTTGCAGCTTATGTAAAGGCAAATATGCCCTTTGGCGCAAGCTACCAAAATCCACAGCTGAGCGATGAAGAAGCCTGGGATGTGGCGGCATATGTGAACTCTCAGCCAAGACCGGCACACCCATTCTTGAAATCCGACTGGCCTAAAATAGAGAAAAAACCCTACGACCACCCTTTTGGCCCGTACGCAGATCCATTCTCGGAAGAACAACATAAATTTGGACCTTACGATCCAATCATAGCCTTTTATAAAAAGGATTAGCCCCAGCCCCCAAGGTGGCTTGCCCCCTCAAACCCATCAAACCCATCAAACGCTTCAAACCCCATCAAACCCCTCAAACCCTTCAAACCCTTC
>DLXL01000408.1:0-4172 GCA_003448025.1 Saprospirales bacterium
AATATTGCAGCAAACTGCTGCATGAAAGATGGCAGTGACTGTCAAACCCAAGCCGTTCAAAACTGGCAACTCGGCTATCTGTTTCCCCAAAAAATGGACCCTGGCGAACAAATGGCGCGTTGTATTGCAGAGGATAAAAAAGGCCGGATCTGGATCGGCTGCGATGACGGGTTAATACGTGTCATTCACTCCGACTCAGGCACAGATTTCAGCTCATACCACAACGAAGGCCCCAATGGACCGATTTTCAAAAGCCCATGGATATTCAGTATTTGTCCGCATGCAGAAAACCCTGATCTGCTCTGGCTCGCTACCATGTCGGGCGGACTGGCGCTTTTCGATGCTCAAAACATCAAACTATCTTATCTGGACTACGATAATGGCATTAATCTGGTAATCGGAATGGTCCCCGACGACGAGCATAACCTGTGGCTGGCTACCAACAAAGGAATTCAGAAGTATCTACCGGCAGCCGACATGTTTGTGAGCTACGCGTACCTGCGGCACATTCCAAAAATAACCTTGAATACGGCTGCCGTTTTCAAAGACCCCTCAGGTAGTATAATCATGGGTGGCGCCGGGCTTGTTTCCATTGCGCCGCATGCCCTAAAGCCGCAACCGGTAAATTGGGATTTGGCTGTAACAGACATACAAATAAATCGTGCATCGGCCACCGCCGGCAACTCTGGAAACAAAGTAAAATTTGGCAGGCAGCATGAATTATCCCTGCACCTTACACATGATGATCGCTTCCTGTCAATACACCTTTCAGTGCCTGCCGCAACGATACCGGAGGCGACTATCTACCGATATCGCTTGACCGGACTTCACAAGGAGTGGGTCTTTTTGGGTCAAAATCGAACAGTAGAGCTGGCGGGATTGGCGCCCGGCAATTACCGCCTTGAAGTCCAGGCAGCTGCTTCGGGCGAACCCTGGGCAGAAGCAAAAACGGCAAGCATCCCCATCAGCATAGCACCGCCATGGTACGCAGGAATTCCGGCATACTGTGTCTATATGTTACTGCTCGCCACACTGATCGGAGCGGGATTCAGGTACCAAAGAAAAAGGCTTTCGCTTCAGTTCAGCGCAGATTTTAACCAAAAAGAGTTGGAAAGACTCCAGGACATGGATAATTTTAAAAATCGCTTTTTTGCTTACATCGCCCATGAATTCAAAACACCTCTGACCATTATCATGGGTGCCGGCGAATACCTTCGACAGTTGCACCGCCATGATTCTGTTCGGGAATTCCCTGAGGCCGTTATACGGGAAGGGAACAATATGCTTAGCCTGATCCATGAACTGATTGATATCACCAAACTTCAGGATAAATCCATTGAATTCAGGTTTAAAACTCTGGATATAGTCCCTTTCATGGAGAAAATCATTGCAACGTGGAAACCCGTAGCGGATGCTGCCCAGATTGACCTCTTGCTATCCACTGAATTTCCAACAAAGCTGGTGGATATAGATCAGACAAGAATGCAATATATAATCAATAACCTGCTCGCGAATGCTATCAAGCATACCCCTCTGGAGGGCAATATTTACCTCTTGCTTGAGAACGAAGACCAGAACACAATCCGGATTCGGGTGGCAGACTCTGGTCCGGGGATCGCTCCTGGAGATTTGCCGTATATTTTTGAAAAATATTTCCGGGGAGGACAAAAAAAATATGAACCCTATCAATTCGGACTGGGCCTTTCTTTCGTTAAAGAACTTATTGAATTAATGGGCGGTGAAATCTCCGTCAAGAGCACGTTCGGAGAGGGCGCTGTCTTTAAAATCCTGCTGCCATTAAGAGCACAACAAAAGGGGTACAAAGACCAGCAAGACTACACTCCGTTGATCGCATCATACAAGACAAATATGGATCAATCCGTCAAAGCCGGTCCGGACGCACCACAACTGCTTATTGTAGACGATCATCCCTCCATTCAGTCTTATTTGAAGCAGGTGCTTCAGCCATTTTTTCAACTCACTTTCGCTAAAAACGGTATAGAAGGGCTTGAATTTGCCATCCAACAAATTCCGGACCTCATTTTAACAGATGTTATCATGCCTGTTATGGATGGAATTACCATGACACAACAGCTCAAGTCCAACCAACTTACCAACCATATTCCGGTGGTCATACTGAGTTCAAAAAATGATATAATGGACCGATTGTCAGGTCAGGAAAAGGGCGCCGATGCATACCTCGGCAAACCTTTCAACGACCGGGAACTGATCCTTACACTGCACAACCTCAACCGGTTGCAGCAACTCTGGAAAGACCGGTACAAAACAATCACAACCAGCGGTTCCAGCCTGTCAGGAACGGAAGAAATGCAAGATTTTTTCGGACCGGCTGTAGTATCAGGCAACGATGTATTTATGCAAAGTATTCTTGATGCGTTCGAAAAAAAATTCAGCTCCGAAAGTTTCGATGCCATCCAGCTCGCCGCATTATTGAATGTAAGCAAAGCTCAATTATACAGAAAAATCTCAAAAATATCCGACGAGGGAGTAATGGAACTGCTGAGAAACTTCCGCCTTCAAAAAGCGATGGGGTTGCTGGCAAAACATCCGGAAATAAGTACAAAAGAGGTAGCTTTTAAAGTTGGCTTCAAGGAATACTCCCATTTTTCTGCCTCATTCAAAAAATGTTTTGGCCAACCTCCGTCTGAGTGGCGAAAAAATAACTTGAATGGATAAATATGTTGCAACAGAGCAGGTAGATGTCTTAAAAGTAATTTCTTTTGCAAAGGTGTAGAAGCGCAGGGCAGACCACCAGACATCGTAATCCCGGGCATTATTACCGAACCTGCAAGTGCTGGACAAACAGCTTATGTAAAAAAAGTCCAAGGTCTATTGCCAAAATCGAGACTACTGTACATTTAGGCATCGGACGTTAGACTTGATCCTGCAAGAGCTTGATATACAGATTTTTACAAAACAAGTCTATCGTCTGTTGTCTATTTGTCCAGTAGTCTGGTCAATATCTCCAATAGTCTGGCGCCAATGTCATAATGACCAAAAATGAGGCACATAAAAGCTTTACCTTGGCCCAAAATTTCTTTCCATGAGGCTAATTCCAGTCAGCATTTTCCTCGCATTTTTTTCTATTCCATTAATTGCCCAGCAACCTTCCCCAACACCTGCCGGGGCCCGGCCTGAGGGATTTTCGCAACGACAACAATTAAAAAAACAATCCCTGGTATCTGCAGTGGAACCCGTAAACATAGGCCCAACCGTGTTCTCCTGCCGGGTAACAGATGTGGAGGTGAACCCCGCCGACCCGACGGAGATGTACGTGGCCTATGCCTCGGGTGGATTGTGGCACAGCACCAGCAACGGCACCCTGTTCAAACCTGTGTTTGATCACGAAGCCAGCATGACCATCGGCGATATTGCCGTCGACTGGACCAATCGGGTACTTTGGGTGGGTACCGGCGAGGCCAACAGCAGTCGCTCTTCCTATGCCGGCACCGGTTTGTATCGCAGTGCCGACAACGGAAAGACCTGGGAGTGGAGAGGATTGCCGGAGAGTCACCATATAGCCCGTGTGGTATTGCACCCCACCGATCCAAATATCCTTTGGGTGGCGGTGCTGGGGCATCTTTACTCCTCCAACGAAGAGCGCGGCATCTATAAAACCATTGACGGAGGAAAAAACTGGGTAAAAACCCTCTATGTTAACGATAACAGCGGCGGCATAGACCTTGCAACAGCCCCAGACGATCCAAATGTCTTAATGGCCGCTACCTGGGAGCGCCGTCGCAGCGCCTGGGATTTCGACGGGGCCGGAGAAGGCTCTGCTATCTGGAAGAGTACAGATGGAGGCAATACCTGGATCAAAGCTATGACCGGATTCCCCTCCGGCTCCAATACCGGGCGGATTGGACTGGCTGTGGGCAAAAAAAACGGCCAAACCGTTTGGTATGCCTGCCTGGATAATCAGAATGCCAAACCGGCCAAAGAAAAAATGACCGATGATGCGCTCACCAAAGATCAGTTGCGCAATATCTCCAAGGCAGATTTTTTGCAAATCAGCGATGAAAAACTCGGCACTTTTCTGAAACAGAACGGGTTTCCGGAAAAATACAACGCCAAAAAAGTAAAAGACCTCGTCGGGAAAGACAAGCTTAAGCCTGTTGCCCTGGTAGAATACCTTGAAGCCGCCAACAGCA
>DLXL01000408.1:4328-5072 GCA_003448025.1 Saprospirales bacterium
GTAGAATACCTTGAAGACGCCAACAGCAACCTCTTCGAAACCGATTTTATTGGTGCGGAACTGTATCGCTCCAATGATGGTGGTCAAACCTGGAAACGCACCCACGACGAGCCCATCGAGCAGATGCACTTCACCTACGGTTACTATTTTTCCAACGTGCGCTGCATGCCGAACGATGCCGATCAGGTGTATTTGATCGGTTTTTACATCATCAGATCTGAAGACGGCGGCAAAACCTGGAAAAACATCAATGGCGATAATGTACACGTGGATCATCATGCCCTATGGCTCAATCCGGCCCGCTCCGGACATCTGGTGAACGGCAATGACGGCGGCCTGAACATCTCCTGGGACAACGGCGAATCCTGGATCAAGTGCAATACCCCGCCGGTAGGCCAGTTCTATGCCATTGCTACCGACGAAGCAGAACCCTATAATGTGTATGGCGGAGCGCAGGACAACGGCGTTTGGGTGGGGCCAAGCACCTATGAAGCATCCACCGACTGGCATCAGTCGGGCGCCTATCCCTACAAAGGACTGATTGGAGGCGATGGAATGCAAATTCAGGTGGATACCCGGGACAACAACACCGTGTACACCGGTTATCAGTTCGGCAACTATTTCCGTATTAACAAGACCACAGGTGAATCCAAGCCCATCACCCCCAAGCATGATCTGGGAGAACGCCCCTTGCGTTTCAACTGGCAAACACCCATCATCATTTGCCCACCACGCTTCGCCGGT
>DLXL01000315.1 GCA_003448025.1 Saprospirales bacterium
AGCTCCCTAGTTCCTCAACCTGTTCTTCTCTGGCAGTCCTTCGTAAAAGAACCCATATCCCCGGAATATCCCTCCCATGACACGATCCTGGGTGAGCAAAAAGTCTTCGTTATTGACATCTGTAAAATAACGGGACACATATGGAGCGCCATCATCTCTGCGGTATTCCACTTCAACGGGCCAAAAACGCACCTTTTTCTCTTCTCCATCTGTTTTTTTCATGGTTACAACGGCAAAAGGAACCAGTGCCGTTACCGAATCACGCAGTGGATTCTGGGTCTCAAAAGCTTCTGCCACCAGCGATTCAAACTGGATGAGATAAGCCTCAGCCACACCTTTACGACGGGGTGTTTTAGCCAGTGTAGTGGTGGCATGATAGGGCTTTATGTCATAGGTCGCCTCTCCGGTTTTTTCCAGTTTAAAGGATTCATTTCTACGCTGAGGATATTCTACAGAAACCGACTGGATTTCTTCCGGTTTTTCCCGAAAAACAGCCCTGTCGCGCCATTCATCGTCCCCTAACAGATAGCGCAAACGCAACTGACCAATGAAGCCCGGAATATGGACCACATATGGCTGCTCGGATCCATCCATAATCATAATGGTACCACGTTCGTCAGTGGTAACACCCCCTACATAATAGGTTTTAAGGGGTTTATTGTTGCGGTCGTAGACTTCCACTTTAATCCCTACAGCTGCTGTTTCTTTCACCAAATTTTGGATGGCTCCATTGGGTGGAATATTCAGAACTCTGACATTGGCAATGGTTTCCAGCAGGTTGTCTACCGCAGATGGACGAGCAGGATATTTATCATTATAAAACCATCCTTTTTGCTTGCGTTCCAGTGTAGCAGTTCGTCCCTGACGATCAGCAATAAAGATTTTTCCGATGTCGTTGGTGTTGGCTACTGAGAACTCCATATCCCAGGAGTTATGAGAGCCTGTTTGTTTATTCTTTTTGGCAATGACATACCATGCAGTTCCTCCCAGAACCAGGAAAAGCAGTCCTAAAATCAGCGTTCTATTCATATCAAATTGTATTGGGTCCTAAAAAGGCGCAAAGCTACAACGAAGGCGGTGCATGCAAGACGGGGAATAAAACAAATGCGTTGGCGAAGAAGCAGAAAAAAAGCCGACCCCTGCATTTCGCAGAGGCCGGCACATCAAAACAAAACGAAAAACCAACTTTTTATCTTTGGGACCGTTTCAAACGGCTTATTGACTTAATTATTGTTGGTGCGAGTTTTCAATCGAACCGGTATTTCCTGAGTATTACCATTTCGGACTACGTTCAGTACTAATGTTTCACCAACCTTAGAACGTCCTATCAACTCCATTAGTTCAGAAGTGGTTGTCACATTTTTGCCATTTGCTTTAGTTACAACATCATTTTCCTGCACCCCTGAGATAGCAGCAGAGCCTTCAGGATCCAAACTTGCTACTACTACGCCTTGCGTAAACGGAATGCCCAGCTCCTTAGCTACGTGGGTATCCATGGTAGCTACATTAACACCTAAATAAGCCCGGCGGTATTCTCCATATTTCACCAGATCATCAGCGATACGTTTTACCAGATTCACAGGAATAGCAAATGAATATCCCGCGAACACACCTGTTGGGGTAGCTATGGCAGAGTTGATACCAATCAATTTACCATTGACATCAACCAATGCGCCCCCAGAATTGCCCGGATTCACGGCTGCATCTGTTTGGATAAAGGATTCGATTGCTTTACCACCCTTGATGATATCAATATCGCGTCCTTTAGCACTTATGATACCAGCAGTAACTGTAGAGGTTAAATCAAAGGGATTTCCCACTGCAAGTGCCCACTCCCCTACCCTTACTTCGTCGGAATTTCCAAGATCAATCGCCGGAAGATTATTGGCGTCAATTTTTATAACCGCCATATCGGTGTTGGGATCGCGGCCAACCAGGCGGGCACGAAATTCGCGGTTATCGTGCAGGGTAACTTCAAATTCATCGGCAAACTCTACCACATGATTGTTGGTGAGTATGTACCCGTCTTCAGAATAGATCACTCCGGAGCCTGTTCCAGACCGTGGCTGTTGTTCAAACCCAAAACTGTCTCCAAAGAAATATTGGAAAGGATTTGAATAGCGGGAATCACGCTGCCGCTGGATGGCAGCCTCCCTGCTCTCAGAAGCTTTGATGTGAACTACCGCAGGCATTGCACGTTCGGCTGCTTTGGTAAAATCAAAAGGTACCGGAGCACCTCCATAGTTCACTTGTTTGGAGTAAGTTTGCTGCTCCGGGGCTTGGGAGATCTGAGGTTTTTCGAGCATTTTGGCTGTTGCCAGGGTGATCATACCACCAACTGCGCCAGCCAGTACCGTTGACAACAATTTATTCATACTTTCAAAGTTTAATTTTAGTTGCAAAAATAACCCATGTAAAACGTTCTTGGAAGTGGTTTGCTGCCACAAAAACCCAATTTAACTTGCTGTTAACCAGTTTGAAGCAAAGTCAATTACAAACTTGTTTCAATGAAAACGCTAAGCTGAAATGAGTTGTTTTACCCACACCGACCAATAACAACAATCGATAGACCAATTGCTGTGAACCACCGTTTTTTGTCGCAAATGCCCGCACTTGAATCACTTCTCCAGCCGGAAACGGAACTGGAGCGGCATTTGCTGGAATTGCCGGAATTCCGCCATGGCCTTTGGTGGGGGGAACCTCGTTTCGGACACCCTGAGGGTAAAGTGGCTTTGCACGTGAAGGAAGTGCTGGACAATATCAATGCCATTCCTAACCTGGCACTCGAGGATCGTGCGCGCTTGCGACTGATCGCCTTTGCTCATGATACCTTTAAACATGCCGAAAGCAGAACCAGGCCACGTGACTGGACCAAGCATCATGGAGCCTTAGCAAGGCGGTTTATGGCTCACTACACCTCTGATGTTGCCATTTTGGACATTATTGAAACGCATGATGATGCTTATTATAAATGGCTTTCCCAACGAAGGCGACCCTCGCCACATAGCCAATTGGACTCCCTGTTGACAAGAGTCGGGTATTGCATTCAACTATATTATTTATTTTTCAAATGCGACACCCAAACCGGCGACAAAACCCAGGCGCCACTTCGCTGGTTTGAAAAAGCAACTGACCGTATTGAGCCGATAGTGATCAAACCTTATTGGCCTTGGGAAAAACGCTAGCGCATATTCAAAATGAAGATTACCATGCGTCTTGAAAAATAGGACCTGGAAAACTTCGTTCTTTGCACCGCCAAATTCATTTCTATTTATGAGTAAACATACAAAACGCCCCGTAATGGCTTATGTTCTGATCGCTGTTCTGCTGCTGGTCGCCATTGCTTATGTGGCGCGACCATTCCTTAAGCCCTCTGCGCCCCCTGCGCCGCCGGTTGCCAATGTACCAAAAGTTACAGCACCTGATTTTCTGGCAGATTCCGCTTTTACCAATATAAAAAAACAGGTGGAATTTGGTCCACGGGTACCTAATACTCCTGCGCATAAAAAATGTGGAGAATGGTTGGTCAAAGAGTTTAAGCGCTATGGATTTTCTGTTATTGAACAAAAGGTAAGCGCCCCATACTACAAGGGGGGTACCATGAATGGCGTGAATATAATTGCCCAATACAAACCTGAAATCAGTAAAAGAATATGCCTGGCTGCTCACTGGGACAGTCGTAATGAAGCAGATAAAGACACCAAAGACCAAAACAAAGCCATTGACGGTGCCGATGATGGCGCCAGTGGTGTAGGGGTATTGCTGGAAATTGCACGTACCCTTCAACAAAATCCGGTCGATATTGGAGTTGACCTGATCTGTTTTGATCTGGAAGACAACGGCAACGATGATGGGGCTTCTGAAACCTGGTGCCTGGGATCACAATATTGGTCCAAAAATCTCCACAGGCCCGGATACTCTCCCTATTACGCCATCTTGCTGGACCTCGTGGGAGCAAAAGGCGCAAAATTTTATAAAGAAGGCATTTCCAGAGAGGTAGCGCCAGAGTTGGTAGACAGGGTATGGGATCTGGCAAACAACCTCGGATATAGTCAATACTTTATTCCGGAGAACAGAGGAGGCATCACAGACGACCACCTTTTTGTGATTCGCAATGCACGCATTCCGATGATCGACATTATAAGTTTGCCCAACGATGGGAACAGCCCTTTTGGCGCTCACCACCACACACATTCTGATGACATCAACATCATTGACAAAAATGTGCTCAAGGCAGTTGGACAAACCATGACAACCCTCATCTATCGTACAAATGCAGGGGTGTTTTAGTGTTTGAGTGTTTGGGTGTTTTAGTGTTTTAGT
>DLXL01000452.1:0-380 GCA_003448025.1 Saprospirales bacterium
TTCACCTGGTAACTACCGGAATTCATCATCCTGTTTGTCAGCACAACAGGCGTGTTTATTCTGAGTAATGTACAGATCCATTTTTTCCCCCTTGCGCATGGGACCATTGGGATCGAATTTGGTGCTCTGGCGCCATACATAGGCGTTTTCTTCATCCGTTACCGTCCCGTCTCTGATAATGGTGCCAATGCTAAGTTCGCTTACCTGAAGTTTAAATTTAGCCTCACCAAGCGTATGACATACACAATCCGGCATAGTTACGGTCAAGGTTACTTCTTCACTTACCACAAAATCTATGGTAGCTCCCATTTCAACCGGAACATCATTGATACGGAGCTGGTTGGTAATGGTATCTCCTTTGTAAATGACGGCAATAATGG
>DLXL01000452.1:547-1008 GCA_003448025.1 Saprospirales bacterium
TAATGGTATTAGGGCCAACGCCAGGATCTGCGGCACGGGCTACTATACGGGGTTTTAACCCGATTCTTGCCAACCTTCGGGAATAAATCTCGTAATCGTCCCCAGCTTTCAAATTGGGCAACTTGAGTATGTCAGGGTTGTTTTTGGTAACGGTAAAATATATCGTGCGGCCTTCTTTAACCCGACTGTTTGGTTTTGGATCCTGAGATACAATTTTTCCGGCGGGCTCCCCTGGCACGTAAATAGAATCACTCACGGCAACGCCAAAATCTCGGGAACGGGCTTTTTTAGCAGCTTCCCGAAAACTCATGCCTTCATAACTTGGCACCTGTACACTTTCACCATGATTGGTGTAACACTTCATCCACCAGAATGTGAGCATTAACAGGAACGTCATGACCCCGGCCATGCCCAAACAGTTCCTGAAAACAAATGGTGTGGTAATGAAAGCATAGATCTCA
>DLXL01000452.1:1165-3193 GCA_003448025.1 Saprospirales bacterium
ACCAGATTTGCCGAAAAAAATTAGATTGAGAAGCACTTTGCTTGGGTGGTGTTGTATTCATGTGTAAAGGAGCGTCGGGCAAATGTATTAACTAAGGCTAAAAATATGCTGAAATTCAAAAAAATCACAGCGCAATTTTGTGAATCGCTCCAAGAGATATTACCTTTGCACCCCCTTTTGAAAAACAACGGCGCGATAGCTCAGTTGGTTAGAGCGTGCGATTCATAATCGCAAGGTCGGGAGTTCAAGCCTCCCTCGCGCTACAAAATCTTAAACGCAGGTTTTCGTCTGATACGAACTCCTGCGTTTTTGCATTTTTATGACCTAATGTTTACTTGCCTACAGCGTATTAAAGCCCCAACGTATCTTTCCCCGAATTTTTTTAGACATCAGGGGATACAAGACATTGTATTTTTCCGCTACTTTTAGGCGGGCAAACTGTTAATCCTTCTTTCATCCCCTTTCCGGAATTAATCTCCTGACAACGTCCCAGGAACTCATAACCAATCAATTCTCACACCGGATGAACTGCAACTTTAGCCCAAAGCAAGCATTACTACTTTTTGCATTCTGCCTGTTAGCACCCATCGCTCAAGCCCAATTTCTTCAGGTTACAGATGTCGTAACAGGACCCTACAATCCACAAACACTTATTTCTAATGTCTTCCTGGGTGAAGGTGTGGAAGTAACAAGCATTACCTTTACCGGCGACCCCCGCTCCGTTGGATACTTTTCCGGCGGAACGCCCTCTATTGGGATTGAACGGGGGATCTTACTTACCTCTGGATTTGCACTAAATGCCTCAGATGAAGGCACGGTTCAAGCCAGTGATCCAAACAATGGTGGTTCAATAGAACCCAGTCTCCAACCAATTGTTGGCAACCTCGATCTAAACGATGTGGCAGTATATACCATCACTTTTATTCCGAATGCTGACACCCTGCGTTTTCGCTATAGTTTTGCCTCGGAAGAATACCCGGAATATGCCTGCACCAACTTCAATGATGTATTTGGGTTCTTCATTCAAGGCCCAGGATATCCTGCGTTCACCAATATAGCCAGAGTGCCTGGTACCAATTTACCGGTGTCCATTAATAATGTACACCCGGCAAATCCGGCGGCGCCACCGTGCCCTCCTTTTAATGCTCAGTATTATAACGATAACCTTGGCAGCATGCTGCAGCCGGTTTACGACGGCTTTACAGATGTGTTTACTGCAATGGCAGTGGTGACTCCTTGCCAGCCTTATACCATTAAACTTGCCATTGCCGATGTGGGTGACGCTGCTTATGACTCTGGGGTTTTTCTCGAAGCCAAAAGCTTTGGAACAGGATCTCTTCAAGTGAATGCAGCAACAGTTTCAGCCGATGGCACCATTGCGGAGGGGTGTACACAAGGTACCGTAAACTTCACGCTGCCGGAACTACGCTCCACTAACTATACGGTTAATTTCAATGTATTTGGTTCTGCCACTCCAGGCGCCGATTACCAGGCCATTCCAAGTAATCTGGTAATCCCTGCAGGCCAATCCACCATTTCTATTCCAATCATCGCCTTTGAGGATGGTACTGCCGAAGCTCCGGAGTCTATTGGTATTTCTGTGCAGGTAGATCCTTGCAATCGTGATACCGTTATTCTGTTCATACGCGACAGAATTCTGGAACCGCCTATGATGGCCGACACTTCTGTTTGTCTTCCTAATACCCCAGTTCAGTTAAGTGGTACGGTGCCCACTCCGGTACCAGCACCGCCAACCTTCACCAATGGAACAGTTGTAGATATTCCCAATGGCAATTTTCCGATTAATTCCACGGTAACCTCCTTTGGCGTTATGCCGCCAACCATTGGTCCGGGGGTAATCAGATCTGTCTGTATCAATGTCGAACATAGCTGGATCTCGGATGTAGACGCCTATCTAGTATCACCCAATGGGATCGTGCTTGAACTGACTACGGATAATGGTGGCGACGGAAATAATTACACCAGTACCTGTTTTACGCCTACCGCAACCGTGCCGATTAGTTTCCC
>DLXL01000452.1:3385-10856 GCA_003448025.1 Saprospirales bacterium
AACTGGCGTTTGCGCCTTAATGACGACCAGAATAATATCAATGGTAAATTGCTCAGCTGGACCATGACTTTTGAGCCCAGCTATGGCGTAACCTATCAGTGGTCGCCTGCCGGGGGATTGAGTTGTACAGATTGTCCAAATCCGATAGCAACGCCACCAGTATCCGCTTTATATACGGTAACGGCAACTGACTCATACGGCTGTACCGCCACAGATGATGTGCAAGTTAACATTGGCGCTATCGCGGCAGGTATTACCATCACCCAGCCAATTCTCTGTAACGGCCAGAAAGCAACTATTCTGGCGAATGCACCGGGTAACAATACTTACCTGTGGAATACCGGTCAGACTACAGCAACCCTGAGCAATCTTTCGGCAGGTACTTACACCGTAACCATCACAAGTGTGGGCGCGTTTTGCACCTCCTCTGCTTCGGTCACCATCACAGAACCTTCCGAATTGCTGGCAACTGCCTCCCCAAATGATGTCACCTGTTTCGGCCTAAGCACAGGTACGGCAGCCGTTTACCCTTCCGGAGGAGTAGGTCCGTATAGTTATGTCTGGAACAATGCAATGACTACCGACAGTATCTCAAACCTGCTTCCAGGAACGTATACCGTTACAATAACCGATAATAACGGTTGTACCGAGATCAGTTCGATGCAGGTATTTGAACCAGCATTACTCCAGATTGTCACAGCATTGAACCGGCAACCGTCCTGTTTCGGAGGCTCAGACGGACAACTGACCACCTATGCACTGGGTGGCACCACACCTTTTGATTTTGTCTGGAATACCGGTCAGGTAAATCAGGGCATTACCAGTATTACGGCAGGAACCTATACTGTTACTGCCACGGATGGAAATGGATGTTCCGCCGTTAAAACAGAAACAGTTACCGAACCTCCATTGCTTACCGGTTTAGCTACTCCGATTGCAGTGAAATGTTTTGGAAAAAACAACGGTTCGCTCCAGATTCAGGGATCTGGTGGTACTCCACAATATGTTGCCAGCTGGACCGGCCCAAATGGTTTTGTTGGTAATGGACTGAATATCAACAGCCTGTTTGCCGGACAATATCAAGCTACCCTGACCGATTCGAAAGGGTGTATTCATACACTGACGGCCACTGTAACAGAGCCTCCTTTATTGGTGCTGAATATGCCCGCTGTATCTGATACTGTTTGTTTTATGGGTAACAATGGAACAGCAACTGTGCAAAATGCCGGCGGCACCTCACCTTATAAATACCTTTGGAGTGCAGGGAGCCAAACTACTCAAACGGCAACCGGTCTTGCAACAAACCAATATCAGGTCACTGTTACGGACGCGAATGGATGTACTGCAACGAGTGAAACCTTTATACACGAACTGCAGGAATTGAACGCACATGCAGAAACCGCTCCCCCCGGCTGCCACGACGGCCTGGATGGTACCGGATTTATTCAATCAATTTTTTACGGGGCTGTTCCGGCAAATGTCAATGATTTCACCTACAGATGGAATACTGCTCCGCCACAGTTCACACAAAGTGTAACAGGCTTGCAGGGAGGCAAAACCTATACCATTACGGCCACAGATGCCCTGGGTTGTACCGCAACGACAACCGTACAGGTAGCTAATCCATTGGAGTTGGAAACTTCTATTACCGGAAATGGTGATGTAAAATGTTTTGGTGAATCCACCGGGTGGGCTTCCGCCAAGGCAGTAGGAGGCACAGCGCCCTATACATGGTTTTGGAATGGGGGTATTTCGCCTGCCGATTCTTTAGCTCAGGGGCTGGCAGCAGGAACCTACCGAGTAACTATTACGGACGCTAATGGATGTCCGGGAACTTCCACTGTCACTATCGGCCAACCATCCGAACTTCGGGTGAGTCTGCAACCCATCCATGTGGGATGTTTTGGAGAAAGTACTGGAAGTGCAAAGGCAACTGGTTCCGGAGGGGTAAATCCATATCAATATCTTTGGGAAAGTGGCGCCACCACAACATCCATTGCAAACCTGGCCGCCGGAACTTATCGAATCACTATTTCAGACTTTAATGGGTGTATTACTCCCGGAAACGTAACAGTGGAACAACCGGCCGAACCTGTATCCGGCACTGCTACCATGCAACCTCCAAAATGTCATGGCGGTTTTGACGGACGCATATTCCTTACCGGTTTGGGAGGCACCGCACCCTACAGATATGCTTTGGATAATAAACCTGCAAACGGCTCTCCTGTGCAGATCGGAATACCGGCTGGTTTCTACACACCACGAATCATAGATGCCAATGGTTGCGATTTTGAACTTTCACCTATTGAGGTAACCCAACCAGAGGCCCTGGAAGTTGACCTCGGGCCAGATTTTGCCATCCTCTACGGTGAAGATACCCAATTGTTTGCAGAGGTAGGTAACGCTCAAGGTCCGGTTTCATATGCGTGGAATCCTGCAGATTCTACCTGGCTAAGCTGTATGGATTGTATCAATCCGGCTGTTTACAGTTTGGCATTCACCCGATTCTTCGGTATAACGGTATCGGACTCCCTGGGCTGTCGTGCCACTGATATGGTTCGTATTGCCGTTGAAAAACCGAGAAAGGTATTTGTACCTACCGGCTTTACGCCAAACGGGGATTTCAACAACGACTTGTTGCTGGTACACGGCCAGAGTACTTCCAAAGTACTCGATTTTAAGATCTTCGATCGGTGGGGAGAAATGGTGTTCCAGTTGCAGGATTTTACGTTCAATGATGATACCAAAGGCTGGGATGGCAATTTCCGTGGTCAGCCATGTGATCCAGGTGTTTATGTTTGGACCCTGGAAGTGGAATATGTAGATGGCGAGAAGGAGGTGTTCAAAGGCAATACAACCTTGATCAGATAGTTGAATGCGACTTTCTTTAACCGCTCAGGCTGAGAGACACAGAGATATTGATTATCAATTATTTAGTTCTCTTTGTCTCTCAGCCTGAGCGGTAAGCTTTGCACAGCAGACCTCTGCCGAGGTCTAACTTCTGTAGCAAGCGGCGCCAAGTCTTTTTACGCCATTTTTTCCCCGTAATATTAATTGATAGTGCCCTGGCGGTAGTTGTAAATCCATGACAGATAAACGCGTGATGTTGTTCCGATTTATTGCAAAAGGTTGGTGCGCCACCGTTCTTCCCATGATATCCCGAAATTCAATTTCGGTTTCCGGCGCAAAGCCTTCAGAGAGCCAATAAAAATCCATTTCGCCGGTTATTGCATCAAATTGAAAAATACCGCCATTCCCATTTTCCATATTTCCTAAACGAAACCACGCCTCAGCCATATCAGGCAAACCATATCCTCTTTGATTGTCAGGTGCAAAATGTTGATCAGCACTGGCATATACAGCTTCCAATATCTCAGCTGCGGGTTTACCCGGGAAGGCACTCCATAGTGCCGCTAAAGCTCCAGCCAGCATTGGAGATGCCAACGAAGTGCCACTCGAAACGCCTAAAGAGATTCCCACATTGCCTGCTACCACCACCTGGTCGCCTGGAGCCACCAAATCAGGTTTGATCCGCTGATCGGCGGTAGGCCCTAATGAACTGAAGGCCGCACGGGCTCCGTTGCCATCCACTGCTCCAACGGCTATGATATCAAATGCATCGGCCGGAACACCAATAGTCTTCCATTCGCCATCTCCCTCATTGCCGGCACTGTTGCAAACAATCATGCCTTTGGCTGCAGCAAAACGCGCGCCTCTGGATCCATAGGAGCTTTTTCCGTCTAATTCAAACTTGCTATGGCCCAATCTTCTATCATTAAAGGCGGTATACCCAAGAGATGCTTTGAGTATATCTACGCCAACGCTGTCAGCCCATTCTGCCCCTGCTACCCAATTAGCCTCTTCAACCGGAAACTCACCTCCCGTATCCTCCGTTTTCAGCAGGAAATAGGTGGCTTCAGGCGCTGTTCCAACAAAATAATAGGGAAGATTAGCTGCCATAACAGATAAAACGGAGGTTCCGTGTTGGGCCGCTTCATATACTGCCGCGTCTCGTTCCACAAAATCCCAGCCTTGAAATAACCGCCCTTGCAATGCTATGCTGTCAAACATTGGAATAGTATCCACGTTTGAAAATCCGCCATCCATTACCGCTATCCAGATTCCGTCCCCTCGATGGCCGGCCATATGTAACAAGGGGACACCTAACATATAGTTTTGCTGAGCCGCATACCCCCAATATGGTATGTCGCGACCCTGAATAGCAGGATTTTGGGACAAGGGCTTCCGTTTTTTTTCTGGACGGTTGGGTGGGTTTCGATATTTCAGGTGAGGCCCCAAATATTGAACGGTTTGAACAAATGGCAGTTTTTCTAACTGCTGTGCTATGGAAGAGTCAGCCATAACTGCCGCAGCATTCAGCCATTTTGAGGTAAGATGTATGTCTGCCCCAGCCTCCTTCAGCTTACTCAAATAAGCTGGATTTACGGGCAAATCACTTTCATCTACAGGAATATTGTTCCTGTGCCGCCGTTCCAGAGATCTGAAAGAAAGAAACGCTTCCGGTCTGCAGATGCAGAAAGGACTTTGGGCTTTATCTGAAAATGTTACCCAGAACTTATAGCGTTTTTGAGCTTGACAAGGCGTAACCATCAAAGGGATGATCAACAGTGCAAGGAATTTCAGTCTTTTTGTCAATTGTTGCATGGCGCAAAGGTCCAACGTTCCTACTTAAGCAAAGAAAAAAAAATTAGTTTTGGTCAATTCCATTCCATCAAAGAACGAATCCACTGTTCAATTTTCCATCATTACCGTTGTCTATAACGGTGAATCACTGCTTGCCGGCACTTTGGAAAGCGTTTTCAGGCAAACCTGGCAAAATGTGGAGTATATTGTGGTAGACGGTGCTTCTAAAGACCGGTCTGTGGAAATTATTCGTGAATACGCAGCAAAAATGCCGGGTTTGAAGTGGATTTCAGAACCTGATAAAGGTTTATATGATGCAATGAACAAAGGTTTGAGACTTGCAACCGGTGATTTTATTCAGTTTTTGAATGCAGGTGACTGGCTTCACGCGCCTGATACACTCGCCAAATTGGCGGCAATAATCAGCGCTGAAACAGATGTGTTGTACGGTGATACCTTACTGGTGGACGAATCCAGAACTCCGCATGGACTCATGAGCGAAATGAGCACCCGGAGTTTGCCAAAACCGTTGCATTGGAGAGATTATTTGACGGGTATGCGTGTCGTTCATCAATCCTTTATTCCACGACGCACACTCGCGCCGGAGTACAGATTGGAAACCGGCCTTTGTGCAGATTACGACTGGTGTATTGAAATCCTGAAAAAAAGCAGAAAAAACATCTGTTTGGATGAGCCTGTTACGGATTACCTCATGGGAGGATTATCCAAAAAAAGACACAGACAGAGCCTTCAGGAGCGATTCTCCATCATGCAACAGCATTTTGGCCTGGTTCCGGCCATATTGGCTCATGTTTGGATCGTTTTACGCGCAGGGCTGCATCGTATTAAGCGATGGAACAAAGAGCGTTATTAGCATTAACATTAAGCTCCTGGCATTTTTCCGAATACCTCCTCCAGCTTGTTCCAGCGATAATTGAAAATGCCTTTCAATTGGCTTCGAATAAAAAGGAAATTTGCCAGATCCCCTAATATGCCCAGAGGAACCTTGTAATGCACCAGATCTGTCATCTCCACACCGCCAGGCACAGATTTGAAATGATGTTGGTGGTGCCAGATGGCATAGGGCCCTACGCGTTGTTCATCCACAAAGAATTTCTTATCTTCCACATGGGTAATTTCGGTCATCCAAAAGAGCGGTATTCCCAGCAAGGGTTTTACCGTGTAAGTAATGATTTGTCCGGCGTAAGTTGGCCTCTGGGAAAATTCAGCGTCTGATGTAACCTGAAAGCCCATGTAGGCAGGCGTAATTTCTTTTAAATTAGCAGGATTGGAAAAAAAGTCCCATGCCTTTTCCAGGCTAATGGGCAAGCGTTGAACTCGTTTCAAGGTATGAATAGCCATTTGTCAAAGTATTATGAGCCTTAAATAACTAAAAACCTATTTTGTTTAACCAAAAAGTGTTAATAGTTAAACAAAGTGAGATAACAACATAAAAAAAACTGCTGTAATTATTTGAATTACAGCAGTTTGCGCTAAAACTAGTGCATTTACATGTTCTCGCTCACAAATTTTTCCAGATTATCCGGATACTCTTTAGTGTGCTCATACCTGACAATATCAGTGCTGGTTACAATTCCTAACAGTTCATGATTGTCATTGACAATGGGTACCGCGTGGAAAAGATGCTTTGTAAGCAATTCTGCTACGGCTCCCAGATGTTGGTCCGGATCAAGTGTAGCAACTTTTCTGGTCATAATCTCACTGGTTTTCATGGAGCTGTATTCTTCCGCAGATTTTCCCAGCTTGAACAAATCCCAGCTGGTAATCATACCTACCAGCTTTTTTCCTTCCACAATGGGAATGTGATGAATATGTTTACCCAACAGGATTTCACGTGCCTGCCCCAAGGTGTCATCCGGTGAGAGTGTAATGACATCTTTGGTCATATGCGTATGTACAAGTTCGTTCATCATAGGCCAATAAAATTTAGTTTTTGAAATGCCAAATTGTTTGCCCGAATATATGACACTTCTTTTCTTATATCCAAGTTAAAAATCTACTCGCACTAAAAAAAATGGTCATATTTCTCATTCAACATTATTTGCCCAGTTCTCCGGCTCGTTTTAATGCTGCATTCGCACCGGCAGTTATTCCTTCATATAGTCCCTTTTCCTGAAAGATCCTCAAAGCAGCTTCTGTAGTGCCGCCTTTGGACGCTACCTTGCCAATCCACTCCTGACAACTCAGGTCAGATTTATTATACAAATCAATGGCTCCTGTAAAGGTCTGACCTACTAAAAGTTCAGCTTCTGACGGAGAAAAGCCCATTTGTTTAGCTGCCTCGATCATAGCATGCATAAAATAATAAACATATGCAGGGCCGGATCCTGAAATAGCAGTGGCAGCATCCAGCATATCTTCCTTATCTACATACACCGTTTTACCCGTTGTATTCAGCAGGTTTTGCACCATCACCAGTTCAATCCGGGTTACTTCGTCCATCGAACTGAATGCGGTAACACCAGCACCTATTTGCGCCGGCAAATTGGGCATGGCGCGTGTGATTTTTCGCATGCCCAGGGCCTGAGCGATTGTTTCCATCCGGACACCGGCCATAATGCTAAGCAGCACCTGTCCTGGGTCAGTCAAGCCATTTATTTCATGGAATAAACGAGGAGAGTCCTGTGGCTTGACTGCCAGAATCAATAAATCTGCTTCAGGAACACAAAGTTTGGGATCACTGAAAAAACGCCCCTCATAATGCGCACTTAAATGATTGGCCTTTTCATAGGTCCGGCAGAGAATCATTAATTGATCGGGGGTTACAATCCGGCTGCGTAAAAAACACTGTGCATAAGTGAGGCCC
>DLXL01000611.1:0-2825 GCA_003448025.1 Saprospirales bacterium
GTGGTCATATGATGCCTCTGTGTGGCCGATGTCATGAGCAAGGGGGTGCAGTTCCTGATGAAAAAAAACAAGATCGACGTCGTGATGGGCAACGGCAAGCTGAAGCCCGGAAAAAAGATTGAGGTCACCGATGCCGCCGGAAAAAAGAGTGAAATTTCAGGCCAGCATATCATCATTGCCACCGGAGGCCGTTCGCGCGAACTACCCAACCTGAAGCAGGACGGTAAAAAAATTATCGGCTACCGCGAAGCCATGACACTTCCCTCCATGCCTGAAAAAATGGTCATCGTGGGAAGCGGTGCCATCGGTGTCGAATTCGCCTATTTCTATCAGAGCATGGGCACCCGCGTGACCCTGGTGGAATACCAGCCGAATATAGTGCCCGTAGAAGACGAAGAAGTATCTAAAGCCCTGGCCAAGTCATTCAAGGCCGCCGGCATAGAAATCTTCACCGGTGCCGAGGTGCTCAGCGCCGACACCTCCGGCAAAGGCTGCCGTGTAACCCTGCGCGAGGCAGCAGGTGAAAAAACCCTGGAGTGTGATGTCATTCTCTCGGCTGCCGGTGTGGTGGCCAACCTCGAAAACATCGGACTTGAAGAGGTCGGTATCGTCACCGACAAGGGCAAGATCGTGGTGGACAAGTTATACAAGACCAACATTCCGGGCTACTACGCCATCGGCGACTGCACCCCCGGTCAGGCGCTCGCACACGTAGCTTCTGCCGAAGGCATCACCTGTGTGGAAGCCATCGCCGGTCACCATCCGCAGCCACTGGATTATCAAAACATACCCGGCTGCACCTATTGCAGTCCGGAAATCGCCAGTGTGGGCATGACCGAAAAGGCCTGCAAGGAAAAAGGCCTTGACATCAAGGTCGGCAAATTCCCCTTTAGTGCTTCGGGTAAGGCCAGTGCCGCCGGACATAAGGAAGGATTCGTAAAGCTGATTTTTGACGCGAAGTACGGAGAGTTGCTCGGCGCCCACATGATTGGCGCCAACGTCACTGAAATGATTGCCGAATGTGTGGCCCTGCGCAAGCTGGAAACCACAGGTCATGAGCTCATAAAAACCGTGCACCCCCACCCGACCATGAGTGAGGCCATCATGGAAGCTGCAGCCGCTGCCTACGGAGAAGTCATCCATTTGTAAGCCGGCGACAGCGCGCAAGCCTGCCCTCATTCATCGGTAACGCCCGCGACGGCCAGCCGCAACACATCGTCGGGCACAGGAAGCAGTCCGAGCGACCGCGCCATCATCACCGCTTCGTGATCGCTGGCGGGGGGCTTTAGGCCCTCGTGTGGATTCCAGCGCTGGCCGATCTGGTACACCGATGTGCGTATCGACTTGGCAAAATAATTTCCCACCTTGGTTTCGTCGAGGCCGGCCCGGAGCCCGGCCGCCGTTTTGATGCGGTCATTGAGGCGGATGGCCACCTCCTTGTTGCGGTCGGTGCCCATGCGCTCGTTGAGCAGCAGCAGGTACTTGACCGGCATGTCGAGCAAAAAGGCGTTAAACAGGTAAAGCAGGGCATTGGTAAAGGCCTGAACGGAAAAATCCGTGGTGCAAAACGGAGCCACGCAAAAATCTGCCGGGGCCGGATACACCGACCAGTGGTCGAGGTGATACGTTGGCCGCACGATGCCGTTCTCATCTGTTTCAAAATGCGGATAGGCACGCTGCTCGAGCATGACCGATCCCTGTTTGCGCAGGGCCGCAATGCTGCTGGCGGACGTGCTGATGCGAAACCTGATCTGGAAACAGACGCGCATTGATTCAAAAGAAAAAACCGGAAGGCTCAGCATCAGGTAGGCCAGGCTGCCCCAGCGGATCCAGTGGTTGACATCGCGGGGATGGGCCAGCCGGGTGCGCGGGTCAAAACCCAGCAGTGAACGGATATTGAAGTCTTCTGGTGCCACGCCCAGCACCTCGCTGATGCGCGGATCGACGATGGTGAAGTCATTGGTCCGCATGTCGAAGGCCGAATAGAACTCGTTGCCCGCCACCGGAATCAGCTTGAGCCTTTCGAGCATGCTGCCCAGGGGTTCTTTCGGAATATACCGGGCCTGGGCCATGCCCAGCAGCTGGTGGATCTTCGCAGGATGGTAGTCCTGAATGATTTCGCGCACATGGTTGAAGCGCAGCAATACCTGGTCAATCAACTCATGGGTACTCGCCGGCAAAATATGCGTGCGCCGGTGCTCATCCATCAGGGCATACAACACATATTTCCACGAGGGAAACTTCAGGGTCCCATGTGATTCTGTTTGCTTCATAGCGCCTGTGTAGGGCAATGATAAGCAAGATTACCGATAAAATATACGATTATTTTCCATGATATACCGGGCACTTCACGCGCAGTTCAGTCACCGGTGCCCATGCCGGCCGCACCTGCCGGAGGCACTGCATCAGGCCCGGTAGCCGAGGTTTTTTCTGACACGCGCCAGCGTTTTTTCCGCCGTGGCACGCGCCTTTTCTGCGCCCGCAAGCAGGCGTTGCTCCAACGCTCCGGGATCATCCATATAGCGCCGGTATGCGTCTCGTTCGGCAGCAAACCGCGTGAGTATGGCCCCGAGCAGGTCTTTTTTCGCATGACCCCAGCCATAACCACCGGCCATCAGTTTTTCGCGCAGGATGTCGGCCTCCGCCGCAGGCGCTATCAGCTTATAGAGGCGGTACACAATGCTGTTGTCGGCATCCTTCGGTGCTTCCAGCGGTGTGGCATCGGTCACTATTTTTTTGTTGATCACGTCCTTCAGCTCCTTTTCAGGCAGAAATACATCAATAAAATTGCCGTAACTCTTGCTCATCTTCTGGCCGTCGGTGCC
>DLXL01000611.1:2946-8988 GCA_003448025.1 Saprospirales bacterium
CATCTTCTGGCCGTCGGTGCCGGGAATCACCTTGGTGTTTTCATCGAGACGCGCCTCGGGAATAACAAAAGTATCGCCCATAATGCGGTTAAAAGCCTCCGCAATGTCGCGTGTAATCTCAAGGTGCTGCACCTGGTCTTTGCCCACAGGTACCACCTCGGCATCGTACAGCAGTATGTCGGCGGCCATCAGCACCGGGTAGGTAAACAATCCGGCATTCACATCACTGAGCCGGTCACTTTTGTCTTTGAAACTGTGCGCATTGGCCAGCATCGGATACGGCGTAAAGCAGTTGAGGTACCAGGTCAGCTCGGTTACTACCGGAATATCACTCTGCCGGTACAGGGTGTTTTTGTGTGTATCAAATCCGAAGGCCAGCCAGGCTGCCGCCACTGCGCGGGTATTGAAACTGAGTACCTCCGGGTCTTTGATCTGCGTGAGGCTGTGAAAGTCGGCAATGAAGAGGAAGGCGTCGTTTTCAGGCCGTTGACTTTCCGCAATAGCCGGTACCACCGCGCCGAGCAGGTTGCCCAGGTGCGGTACGCCCGTGCTTTGAATGCCGGTAAGAATGCGTGCCATAGAAGTCCGCAAGTTTACACAGGCAGCGATAGAAACGCCTAGTTAAATTCGCACTCCTTTTCAGACCTAAACGTTGAGATACCTGGCGGCGCCTATATTCCTGCTGTACAAGCTGTGGATCGGACTTGTATTCTGGTGCACGCTCCTGCTGCTGTACCCGCTGTTTTTCGTGCTGCTCAGGAAGCGGGCATGGTATCCGGCGGCGTTCCGGCTGAAACGCTTCTGGGCCCGCCTGCTCGCCGTCCTGCTTCTGTGTCCTGTGCGCACCCGACACTCCGGTCTGCTCCCGCCAACCCCATTCATTATCTGCAGCAACCATTCCTCCTACCTCGATACGGTCTTTATGTACCTGGTATTTTCCAACTACTTCCTCTTCGTGGGCAAGGGCGAACTGTTGCGCTGGCCCCTGTTTCGCACGTTTTTCAAGACCATGGACATTCCCGTGCACCGCCAGCACCACCGCCGGGCCGTGCACGCGCTGCGCAAGGCCTACGACGCACTGCGCCGGGGAGAGAGTGTGGCGATCTACCCCGAAGGCACCATCCCTGTTCACACACCCCGCATGAAGGCTTTTAAGAAAGGCGCCTTCCGCATGGCTGTAGACCTCAACCTACCCATCGTGCCGGTGACCTGGGTGCACAACTACAAAATCATGAAAGACCCTGCGCGGATTTTTGAATACTCTCTTCCCCATCGCGTCGAAGCGGTCATTCACCCCGCTTGTTATCCGAAGGGGAATACAGAACAGGATTTAATAGATTTGCGGTTGGAAGTCTTTGCGCGCATCGCCTCTGCCCTGCCGCCCGACTTCCAGCGAGACCACTATGAGCATTGATATTAAAACCGTAGACCGCATCGCCGAACTGGCCCGGCTAGAATTCGATGCCGCCGAGAAAGAAAAAATTCTCGCAGACCTCAACCGCATGCTCGCTTTTGTTGACCGCCTCGGTGAAATCAATACCGAAGGCGTCGAACCGCTGGTCTTTATGACCGACCGCGAAAATGTCTACCGCGACGACGCAGCCATCTCCTCTACCACGCAGGAAGAAGCGCTGATGAATGCGCCGCGCAAGGACATGTATTACTTCCGCGTCCCCAAAGTGATTAAATAAGGGCATGGAGGTCCGCCGGCTTTCCATCCTCATACCCGCCTACAACGAGGAAAAAACCCTGGTGCCGCTCTTGCACCGGCTCGCCGAGACTACGCTCGACCGCCATATCGAAAAGGAAATTATCGTCGTCAACGATTGCAGCACCGATGGCACCCTGCGTGAACTGCAGCAGTACATCGCCGCGCACCCCGGTGAGCGCATCGTGCACTATTCACAGCCCGTCAACCGGGGCAAGGGTGCCGCGTTGCACAAAGCCATCGAGATGGCCACCGGCGACTACCTCATCGTGCAAGACGCCGACCTGGAATATGATCCGGCCGAATACAATGAGTTGCTGAAGCCCGTTTGGAAGGCCGATGCCGATGTGGTCTATGGCTCGCGCTTTATCGGCGGAAACCCGCACCGCATTCTCTTCTACTGGCACTCTATCGGCAACCGGTGGCTCACGGGACTGAGCAACATGTTTACCAACCTCAACCTGACAGACATGGAAACCTGTTACAAAATGATGCGGCGGGAAATTATTCAGTCCATCCCTTTGCGGGAAAATCGTTTTGGATTTGAGCCTGAAATTACCGCTAAATTATCCCGAATTAAAGGAATCCGTATTTATGAAGTGGGCATTTCATACTATGGTCGCACTTATGAAGAGGGTAAAAAAATTGGCTGGAAAGATGGATTCAGGGCTATTTATTGTATTTTAAAATATGGATTGTTCAAAGCTCATTAGTACAGCTTACTGCTCCATTCCATGATTTTATTTTATCCAACTTTCTAATTGACGCTCCCATTTAGCAGGTAATTTGGCGTCTGACAGCACTACCAATGCAGGAATGAGCAAGGCAGTGAATTCAGATTTGTACCTTACAATGGCCCCGATATTGGGTACCGTTAATCCAATGACCACATAAATTATTAGGACAAAAAAAACAGGCCCCCATAAAAAGGGATCGGATAAACGGTATTTTTTAATTTTTAAAAACAACCAGATGATTAATAAGGTTTCTGTCCAGGTTCCAAGCATCGCCAAATAAATCACCCATTTATTATAAATACCCGGATGAGGTTGAAAAAATACATGATCCAAAGCATATGGAATGGCCTGAAAATATGATTTTAATGTAAAATCCAAAACCGGAAGATACATATTTGAACCACCCTGTAATGTTAAAAATTCTGCTTGTTTATGGGCGATAATTTGCATCGGATTGAATTGCGGAAAAAGGAGGCCGATACTAAAAAATAAAACCATGGAGAGTGCTGTAAAAATAGTGTAAGCCAGCAGTGGTTTTAAACGAAAATATTCAATGATAAACCAAAACAAAAGTACCGGCACAATCAACATAAAATAAAAATAACGTACAATAAAAAGAAAGAACAGACCCAAGACAAGTCCGGGCATTGCGCTCTTGCGTTTTTCTTTCAAGCTATTGGCCGAATAAAGAATAATCCCCAATGCTGCCATCACCCAGCCATCTTTGTTAATACTACTGCACCAAAAAAGAACGGTCGGAATGGCAAACACCGTGAATAAAAGCAGCCATTTATCTTCCCGATATTTCGTGTAAAAAGCTTTATACAATAACAGCTGACCCAGAAAAAAGAAGAAATTAAAAAAAATAACATTGACATATAAGTGCCCGAAAGAAAGAATATTACACAAGGTCATAAACTTCACATGAAACTGTCGACCCAAATCAGTCCAATAAACCGCATTACCCGGTTTAAAAATATTCAGATGATGACTTAAATCGCCCCAATTCAAAAGCCATTCTTGGAAAAAACCGGTGGGATCCGTTGATAGCAACTGAAGATCAACTAAACTGTACCAATGATAAAAACTCATGTCGCTTTCTGAATAAATCCGATTGTACACCAATAAATTCACACAACCGGCCACTACCTTCAATAAAAATATGCCGGATATCATGCGGACTCCAAACCCGGTATGGCGATGTAATTCGTAAGTGCGAATCACCAGAACAAACAATGAGAGGTAGAAAAGAAATAGTATATATTGCAATGACTAAAGGTAAAAAATCTTCGGAATTATTTTACCATGAGGGAATCAGATTTTGATATGCCTGATTTTTCAGAGATATAAATCACTGAACTGATTTTTTTAGGAAGTTCTGCCACCGTGTTTGGTTTTTGAATCACAATGGTTTGCATCTCCACTTTATAGGTTTCGCGGTCACCCTGACTAACATGACTTTTCAGAAATGCTTCTTTGGACATTGATTCTTTTTTGGATGCATTTTGCTTGTCCAAAGGTGCTAATTCTGCATCAGGCTTTTCGGAAGCTTCGAAGGCCTGTACCTGCTTTTTGAGTTTTTCCTGTACGGCCTCCTTAGGCACCTGCAATTCAAGTTGATCGGCTTCGGCAGGAAGATTTTTAATCCCTGATTTTAACCAATAAGACTGTGAAAGGTAATTATCCCGGGTATGATAGATGAACAGGCAATGTCCATCTTTGATTCGATCAATCACTTTGGGAGCAATTTCGGCCGGTAATGCCGGACATCCATGACTGCGTCCCAGACGTTGGTTCGCTTTGACAAAAGTTTCGCTCACATAATCGGCCCCATGAATAACAATGGCCCGATCAAAAGCATTGTTATTGAAGGTACCATCCAAGCCATGTAATTTAAGCGAATAGCCGTTGTTTCCGGTATAAGTTTCACCAGTTACATAAAAGCCTAAACTACTTTGATGAGAATCGTGGGTATTGGAAAAATGTACCGCAAATTCTTCGCCAGTACCCATGCCATGTGCCACGAGAGAATGAAAAAGTAATTTTTTAGAGCGTATATCTATCACCCAAAGGCGTTTAACATTACTGGAGAGGGTAAAATCGCAAATCGTTAGATTCGCGGATGCATTAATTTTTCCGGCTTCCAGCAAATTTAAATAACCATACATCCCATGACGAAAAGGCTCGTAACGCAAAGGGTTGTGTTTGTTAAATTTAATTTTCTCGTAAACCGACTTGATGTACCGTTCAGTGCGACTTGAATTTCCAACCGATTCCGACTCGTTTAAGTCCGTTGCCATCGAAGCAGATCGAACAGATAAATTAAGTAACAATAAGCATAGTATGGACCGGAATATTTTCAATGCGTGTTTTTCAGAAATTCTATTGTCGTAAAAATAGTCGAATACAAGCACCTTTCGAACTCGAAAACCTTTTTTTAGATTAAACCGCCCTTTGCTGGGATGAAAAACCTACTTGCGTTGAATAACTTTCTGAATTGCAGCAACTATAGCCGCTGCAGTTAAGCCATATTTATTCAACAAATCAACCGGTTTACCACTTTCTCCAAATTGATCCTTAACGGCTACAAATTCCTGTGGACAAGGACATTCACGGGCAGCAACCTGAGCAATACTGTCACCCAATCCCCCATTTTGCTGATGTTCTTCTGCTGTGACAATCGCACCGGTTTTACGGATTGATTTAAGAACCGCCTCTTCATCCAATGGTTTGATGGTGTGAATATTGATCAAATCGCAGGAAATCCCTGATTTTTCAAGTTCTTCTACCGCTTTCATACTCTCCCAAACCATATGCCCGCATGCAAAGATGCTTACATCGATTCCTTCGTTGATGACTTGCGCTTTTCCGATTTCAAACGAAAGGTTTTCATGCGTAAAATTGGGCCACTTAGGTCTGCCAAACCGGAGGTATACAGGACCATCGTGTGCTGCAATGGCTTTGGTCGCGGCTTTTGTTTGATTAAAGTCACATGGGACAATTACAGTCATTCCTGGGAGCATTTTCATCATTCCAATATCTTCCAAAACCTGATGGGTAGCCCCATCTTCTCCTAAAGTAAGCCCGGCATGTGATGCACAGATTTTTACATTTTTACCGCTGTAAGCCACACTTTGTCGAATCTGATCATAGACTCTGGAAGTCGAGAAATTTGCAAAAGTTGTGGTAAATGGAATTTTTCCGCCAATGGTCATTCCTGCCGCAATTCCAATCATATTCGCTTCAGCAATACCGCATTGGATAAATCGTTCAGGAAAATCTTTCATAAACGAATTGAGTTTGAGCGATCCGGCCAAATCAGCGGTTAATGCAACTACGTTCGGGTTTTCGGCAGCTATTTCATGAATCCCTTCGCCAAATCCGGCTCGGGTTTCTTTCTCATTTTGAACAGGAAAATCTTTAAGCATGCGCAAAGGTAAAACGCAGCAATCATTTTTTAAGACAGTTTTTCAGGTTGTTTATAAGTCAGATAAATGACCGGAGCTATTTCAATATTTATATTGCTCCATACAGATTGAACTACAGCACTACCGCTTTTCTTAAAGCGAGACTGTTGCAAAACAATCAAAAATAATT
>DLXL01000402.1:0-4251 GCA_003448025.1 Saprospirales bacterium
TTTATGTGGCGCTGGAGTTTTAGTGCCAGGCTGCCGAATGGTGCTATACACTCAGATTGCCGGGCGCGAGCTTTTGGTTCGGGGGGCGGAAATGCTGATTGTTGTCAAAGGGATACATGCTTTTGGTCATGTATTGCCTTTGAGGTCTTTATGCAAAGGGCAGGAGGACGCAACTGGAGGAGATCTGGTTTTTTTGTAAATAATTAAATATTAAATATTTATATATTAATGATAATATTGTTTTAGAAGAACAATCCGGTTTTTTCCTGAATCTATTGAGATCTGCCCTGCCGGTGGATGGACTCACCGTGCGTCGGGCGGGTTTTGGATTTCAATTCCCTGACTATTTTTGGGTGTAAGAGAACGATCACCAACTTTATTATGCCATGTTTGGATTAATGAAAAACGGAGGATGTCAGCATCCTGTAACGAACGATTGGTACCGGTTACACTATTGTGGTCTATGTAAAAGTATAGGACGAAAGTATGATCAAAAAAGCCGCCTTTTATTAAATCTGGATACCGTTTTCCTGTCGGAGATTTTAACCATGCTTGGCCAGGAATCCACAGATGGGTGGGATAAATCGCTTCACGGATATCAATGTTTTGTGCTGCCACAGACATCACAAATACCATTGTCACTGGACTATGCGGCGGATATTAATTTGCTGTTGGCCCGGTTGAGGTTAAAGGATCATCAGGCCGATGATCCTGTGCTGCCATGGCGCTGGATGGAAAAATGGTTTAGAAACCCCTTTGAAAAGATCCGTCCCATGCTCCAAAAGTGGCAGGTAGACGAGTCTTTAGTTCAATCCTGGTTGGATGACAATCAGAGAAGAGAGGTAAATACTGCGCCTTCTAATGTTGGAAACTGGGCATCCGCCCTTGAATACTACTCGGCGCCCACCGCTAAAATTACCGCTTACTTCTTTTCTCATGGCGGAAAGGTAGCCGGGCAACCTGCTTCAGCGCCGGCCATGCAGGATCTGGGCCATGCTTTTGGAACGCTGATATATGTGCTGGATGCAGTGACCGACCTTCAGGAGGATCAGGAATCCGGTCAGTTCAATCCGCTATCTGCATATTTCGGACAGGGAATGACAAAAGAAGAAACCCTTGCTGTCACCAAAGATCATGTATGGACCCTCACAGCTGGGGTAGAAGAGGCCATCCGGCGGTTGCCGATCGACGAAGGTTTTCAGCAGGCATTGTGCGGTAGATTGATGTTCAATGTAGCAAGGGTGTTGTCGCCGGCAGAGCGTTCTTGTCCCTCCGCTATTCGATCCGGAATTGAAAAATCTACCCTGCCTCGTATTGCCAGAGGATTGCGCTGGATCATTCCGTCGTTCAATCCAGCCTATCCTGGAAAGTTCGCCGTAACCTACCTGGTCTTGTTGGGCATTTTTTTCAGTGAGCAATTACGCTCGGCCGTATTGCGGGTGGTAGAACAGGAGCAGGGCGGGGCAGATCTGACGATGCTGTTGGCGGCCATTTCAGCGCCGGCTTTCGCTTATTTTATGGCTAAACGGATTCGAAAAGACAGACTGCTTGCCAGGCTGAAAAAGCTCAGGAATAAGTTGAAAAAGAAAATCGCCAAATGGAAGGATGAACCCGATGCCAACAAATTATTGATTGCCATCCTTCTTATTTTGGTTATTGTGTTACTTGTAGCAGTTGCTATCATTACTAACAATACAGTTGAGTGCTGCGCTGCCTGTTGTGAAAGTGCCAGCTCCAATGCTAATACTTGTGAATGTTCCGGATAGGTTGTTTTCCGGCTTTTTTTATGTAGACCAGGGGCGGTTTTACGGCCCCAAACCACTTTCGCAGGAAGTCTAATAACGGAATGGCCCGGCCGGCTAATTCCGTTCAGTGCATTCATATTGAAGGGGACAATTTTGAACAATGCAATAGCTTTGCTGTTGGTTTGTATATTTGCACTTCTTCTTATGAAAGCATTACTACTAAATCTTATTATTTGCTGCCTCCTGCTTGCCTCTTGTGCTCAAAAGGAGGAACTAACTTTCACCACCGGCGAAGTGAATTTGCTGGCTTCCGGCCCACTCATGGAGGGCTCCAACACGGCACAGGGGGAATTCCAGCCGGCACTCGAACAATGGTTGAAGTCCAAAGGCGTCAACCTGGCTGATGTAGCTGATGCCAAGCTCCTCAAGGCTTCTTTTAGTCTGCCCGACAGCATGAATTCCAGTCTGATCAGTGAGATCACGCTTCACCTCGCCGCTGAAAAGGCCGATATGCAAAAGGTAGGTGTGTTGAACCCTGTACCTGAAGCACAAACCGATCTGACGTTGCAGATTGCGCATGATCAGAAAAACATCGCCGAGTTTCTGCGTCAGCCGGCCATGACCTTTGTGGCTGACATCAATGTGAAAAAGGACACTACACCGGATTTGCACCTCAAGGGCATTTTCGAGTTTCAAATCACTGTTAACCGCTAAATCTTATGACTATGAAATCCATTTGGATCTTCTTCAGCCTGTTTATTGCCTCCCTGACCGTTTCTGCCCAGGATGCCGCCGATCAGCTGATCGGCCTTTGGGAGCCCAGCAATGGTAAGGCCAGGGTAAAAATCGAAAAGATCGGCTCCAAATATTATGGCAAAATCGTTTGGCTGAGAGAACCCATCGATCCGCAAACCCAGCAGCCCAAGGTGGATAAAAACAACCCCGACGAGTCTATGCGCAGCGTTCCGCTCAAGGGATACCGGATGTTGAAAGACTTTGTCCAAAAAAATGGTGAATGGACCGATGGTACCATTTACGATCCGGAAAGCGGTAGTACCTACAGCTGTGTGATCAAGGCGAAAGACGAAAACACCCTCGACATCCGAGGCTATGTTGGAGTAAAAGCGCTTGGCCGTACAGATGTTTGGAAACGTGTAAAACTCAAATAATGGTCTTCTACATGTCGGTTCGCGTCCATAAGTTCGCCCTTCCCATACTGCTTATGCTGTTTTGTGCTGTCGAAGCGCAGGCTCAGCAGGACACTTCCTTCACCACTCAGGAGGAGGATTACAGTATTTACGATCAGGTAGAATTTGCAGATGAAAAAGCCCGCCGATATTGCAGCCCGAAGATTTTTAACCTGAGTCCTCAGCGGTTTATTTCCCTGCAATATGATGGGCAGCTGGCTCATGACATGCGCGTTTCGTCTGTAGGTAGTTATGGCGAAGAGGATAAGGTTCCGGCTGCAGAATCGGCCACAGCCACCTTTGTAGGTGGTATGCGCCTATCTGCCAATATTCCCGTGATATCCAAAACCAGTTTGGTATGGCAAATGGGGGCCAATTACTGGCAAACAGGATATCAGATAAAAGACCTGAAGTCGGAAGTTGGCTCCGCCAATTTGATCCGTGAACTGGATCAAACCGGGTTGCGTACCATGGGGCTGAATACCACGGTTTTCAAGCCTTTGGGCGAATTCAGTTTCTTATTGTTCCAGGGTAGCGCAGATCTGAGCGGCAACTATACATTTCGCAATATGCAGTCCCTTCGCTATTTGCGCTATTCTGCGGCAGCTATCTGGGGACGTCGTCCAAACGACCGCAAACAATGGGGGGTAGGGTTGGCCAGAACCTATCGGGTAGGTGAAATGAATTATATTCCGGTAGTGATGTTCAATTATACCTCGGTCAACAGAAAGTGGGGGACAGAGATCCTGTTCCCGGCCCGCGCGCATTTCAGGCGCACGTTCAATCCCCGCAGCCTGATGCTGGCTGGATACGAATTGGAAGGACAAAGTTACCGGATGGATTATCTGTCGGATGCTGATCGCAGTCTGGAAATCCGTCGGGGAGAAATGCGCGCACGGGTGGAATTTCAGCGGCAGATCACAGGTTTTATCTGGCTATCTGCACAGGTTGGCTGGCGGTACAACTGGTCGTTCAATGCCGATGCATTGCCAGATGATGGCAAAGAGTTTTTTCGTGGATTTACAGGTTCTCAGCCTTATGCTATGTTGAATACGCTGGGTAATCCGCTGTATTTTAATATAGGGGTGCATTTGGTAAGTCCGTAAATTGGCCTGTGAATGTAAGTTCGCACTTAGCACATGATCAATTACCACAACAAAACCTTTCGCCCCGTACAAAACACCGAGAATGGTGAAACCTCTGCCGAAACCCTGTTTCATTATCAGCAGACTGGCCATATCCTGACGTCAACTTATCAGGGAGGACGTATCCTTCAAGGTCACCTGATTGGCCTGGTTGATGAACAAGGGCATATCCAC
>DLXL01000402.1:4378-6113 GCA_003448025.1 Saprospirales bacterium
ACAAGGGCATATCCACATGCATTATCATCAGGTGAATGATCGTCACGAGATCATGACAGGTGTGTGTCATTCCATTCCTGAGGTGCTTTCCGATGGTCGAATCCGCCTGCATGAAACCTGGAAATGGACTTCCGGGGACTGCTCTGAAGGGAAATCGGTAATTGAGGAGGTGTGATTGGCTACTGCTTGCGAATAAACGTCAAATGCCTGGTTTCTTCATGTCCCACATAATGATCCAGGTCAAGCCTGCACCTGGTGTAATAAACGGTTGTTTCAATCGTATCCGGCCCATGGAACTTGCCGAGGATGTCTATTTCACAAATCAGGGAGTCGTTTACCTCACAATTGTAAAAGCCTACAATGCCTGGCCCCACCAAATTGTAAATGGCAATGCTGTCGCCATCCGGTAAATCGAAATAATGAAACTTCTCCTGACCACTTTGATAGGATAAATCCGGTTGATAAAAGCCATAGGTGGACTTGGCCGGATATGGTAATGGTCCTCCCGGGTGTGGTTTAATATCTAAGAAACGCAGCCCCTGGACCTGGAGGCAGGGGCAATCCAGGCTGGCCGCCACGAAAAGGTTTTCATTTTTATCCAGGCACCAGTTTCCCATGTCGTGTTGATCAGGCTTGCAACCACAATCGCCGTCGTTGCAAATCATGTTATTCGGGCAGGGGGCACAGTCTTTTTCCTTTTTCCTGCAAGCAGGGTTTAGGATCAGGGCAAGAGCAAGGCTGCCACTTAAAAGGTGGCGTACGGATAATAGGGTGCGCATAACAATGTTTTAAGTTTAAAACGTGTAATAACGAAAGAGCAAAACCGCCTCACCTTCGGTGAGCGTCCAAATGCTGCCGGAATTATGTATTAAGGGACAGGCGAATGCCAATTTTACTTTCTTCCCGAAATAGGGAATGTTGATTTGTGGCGCACCGTAATCGCTCACTTCCAGTACCCGCAAATAACCGTTTTGATTGGAAGCCGCTGCACTGGTACCAACCCATGTGCGGTTGGGGTAGCCTTCTATTTGAATTTGTGCCTCTCCAGGCCCATCACCGAATACAAAACTTTTACCCGGGAACAACAACTCCTCCAATTCGCCAGCAGTCCAATCCACAGTGGTGAACGGATCAGAAACCGGCATTTTTGCTTTTAAACGTATGCTGATAGGTTTGCCTGTCAGGAATTCAGAAAGTCCGGCTGTAATTTGTTTGATACTGTCTTCAAGTGTTGTTTCGGTGAAATAGCCTAATTCGACTACCAGACCGGAGACGTCCTCTATCTGGGTTGTTTCTTCTCCCTGATGATAGTAGGTGGTCGTTCGGCCGGAATCGTCGGTTATGGTGTACCGTGCCCAAAATTCGTTTGGGCGAATTTCCGGTGGGAATTCCACGTTTTTTTTGCAGCCAAACAGTAGGGCCACAAAAGTTAGTAAAAGCAAGAGTAAGCGCATGAGGGTGACGATTTTATTTGCCAAACACATACCTCAGAGATAGCTGAACATCTGAGTTCAAATGTGTGCTTTGATCGCGATAAAATTGGTCAAAGGTTAAATCCAGTAATCCCTGATTGTATCGAAGGTCTAAAGCCCAATGCTTGTGAAACCGGTACTCCCAGCCAAGCACAAGTCCCATATCAAAATAGCGTATGCCGGACTGGCTGGGATATTCTCTGGTAGCATCTATATTGTATGCAGCCGGCTGTCCGGTAGAGGGCGCTTTGTAATTGAATGAG
>DLXL01000270.1:0-4013 GCA_003448025.1 Saprospirales bacterium
TTTTAAATGTATATATACTTATCTAAATTCATTAAAATTTTTCTATTTTTAAAATTAATACACAATTAACCACACTAAACTCCACATAAACCCCCATAACCCCCCATAAACCCCCATAAACCCCAAATCCTACTGCTTCACAAACTCATATCCCCCTTTGGTGGCGCCCCAAACTTGTTCTCCTTTTTCATTGAACCCCTGGTCCCAGCTGAGCAACTGTTTCTTGGTAATGGTTACTTTGGAGGTGGCGTATTTGGCGCCTCTCAAATTGCTTTCACAATCAGCATCCCGTGTGGAACCGGCAAAGGTGTTGTTTTCCATTTTTTTGAGAAAAACGGTACAACCTTCTCTTAAAGAAAGATCAGCAGGCTTCAGTTTATCGAATGCTTCAGGGGTTCGGTACTTTCCAGCCCATGAACCCTGATCTGGCAGGGTATACACAATACTTTTGAAGCCTTTGTCTCCATCTTTTTCCACTTTGTATACCCGTTGTCTGTACGGTTTTGACTCAGCGGTGGCTGTAGCCTGTTCAACATACAGCCAATGGTTCCCTTTGTCGGCAGTCCAGATGGGGCGGATATGCAACCGAATGTTAAAAAAGGCAGAATCACGCAAGCTCTGTGCATTACTGCTGAAGTCGCCTACCATGTAATTCACCAGTAAGTCAAGGTCATCTGCCTTGTTTGCAGCACTTTTTCGGCTACCGCTGCAGTACCAGTTGGAAGCACAAACTGCCAGAAGCAGTAAGATAAAAAGGATACGACGGTGGGTCATTATTGTTTACCGGTTTCAGTATCAGTAGCTGCAGGGGCAGATTTTTCTGCACCAGGTTTAACTTCCATGCCCGCAGGTTTTGATTGTGTCATCCCTCCAATCATGTGCATACAGGAGTTGCAAGTAACCCTTTCTCCATTCAAGGCTTTCCAGGTAAAAGGAGCCCATTCCTGAATTGGTTTCAACAAGGCCTCTTTTTTGGTTCGTCCCTGGGCCAATTGTAATCTGCTGAGCAACAATGACTTCATTTTTGGTTTCATGCCCGAAATTCCGGAGGCTACCAAATCGTCAATGAGGAAAGGAAGCATTTCCAGGCAGGTGGTAGCGTGCTGTAATCCTTCCGTACCATCCACTACGCTGTTAAATTCCAGGAATTCCTTTATTGATCGTGGATCCCCGCTTTTGGCTTTGTTAAAAACATCCATATATTTAAAATTAGCCCATTCTGCCGTTTTAACTACGGCTGGAAATACCTGGATGTCTTCATTTTTTACTTCCTGGGCCTGAACCATCACCGGGCTCAGTAAGCACAAACAAATCAATGCGCGAAACAAACTTTTCATGTCGAAATGAATTTGAAAATTGAATTAGGATTGTCAACTACAGGAAAATGAATGTTACATAAAGCAAATCCATATTCATGGGTCTAATGTCAGTTAATCTGAGTGCAAAGATAATGCACAGCATCAGGTATTCTACTTTTCCTATTGGTTAAACATACCCTAACAACCTGCCAATCCAATATTACCGCTGGATTGTTGGTTTTCTTCTTGTCATTTGATTCGATATTGTCTAGTTTTGCGCCGCTTTTTGCTCAACACATTGGCATCGGCTGATCCAGGGGTGTCTTTCTGAGGGAACTTCCTGACCGGCGACCTGCACATTCAACACCAAAATAATTAAAATTCAATTCAATCCTAACTATGGGACGCGCGTTTGAATTCCGCAAAGAAAGAAAAATGAAGCGCTGGGCCGGTATGGCCAAGACCTTCACACGTATCGGTCGCGAAATAGCCCTTGCCGTTAAATCCGGAGGTACCAACCCCGAGTATAATTCAAGGCTTCGGGTTGCTATACAGAATGCAAAATCGGCCAATATGCCCAAGGCAAATGTGGAAAGTGCCATTAAAAAGGCTGCCGGAAAGGAAGCCGAAAACTTTCAGGAGGTATTATACGAAGGTAAAGGCCCGCATGGTATTGCCATCATGGTGGAAACAGCAACCGATAATCCAACCCGTACCGTGGCTAATGTAAGGATGTATTTTGATCGCTGCGGAGGTGCTTTGGGTACTTCTGGTAGCGTTGGATTCCTGTTTGATCGTAAAGGAGTGTTCAAGGCTAAAGCAGAAGGACATGACTGGGACGAACTGGAGCTTGAATTAATTGATGCCGGCCTGGAAGAGTTAAAACGCGAGGAAGACGAAGTTGTGCTGGTCTGTGGCTTCACAGATTTTGGTTCTTTGCAAAAGGCTCTGGAAGACCGTAATATAGAGACTACCAGCGCAGCCCTGGAATACATTCCCAACAGCACAAAAAAGTTGGACGATTCCGAAGTTGAAGCAGTGGTGAAACTGATTGATCGTTTGGAGGAAGACGATGATGTATTAAACGTTTATACCTCTATGGATATGACGGAGTAATAAGTGGATATGGTTCATATTTTTAGGCTTTTAACCTGGCAAGCACTTTTTTGGCTCTGCTTTTAAAGCCTGCGGAACCATGCTCCAGATGCTCTTCCAATAGTAACCTGAGTTCCGGTTGAAGTTCCGGAATCCGGCGGCAAATCTTTTCCAGTATGCTCATGGAAGAACAACGGATAGCAATGGCCTCTTTGGGGTCCATCAAAGCATTGAAACATTGGTCGGCTAATAAACCATCAAATTCGGATGGAAAATCCAGATGCTCAAAAATATTCAGGGTATTTCTTTTAATGGCATCATGTAAAGGTTGTTTTTGGAGGTTGTCAAGGAGCCGGTTTAGCCAGGGCTGCATGATCTCCGGCGCTTTTTCTGCAACATATCGAACCGCCCAGGCACTTCTTTGTGTAAATAGATATTGATACCCACGACCCTTTGGAAGTGGATCGGATGGTGGATCATTCAAAAATATTTCCATGAGTATTTCCAGACGTTGGGCGTCATGACCTACCCAACGAACAATGCTCATTGTCTGTGCTTTGCTGTGCTCTGCCAGGATTTGTGCTTCAAGCCAGGCTCGGGTTTCAGCCTTCGTCATCTGCGTCAGTATTAGGAATATCTGAAATATAGTTTTCCTGTAAAACCGGCGAACTCAGTGTGAAGTCCGGATCCCAGCGCCATAACCCCTGCTCGTATTCTTTGGTCATAAGCGCAATATTGTCCTGGTGGTATTTGCGCTGTAATCTGGGAAAATCATATCTCGTCCAAAGGGATTCCTCATCAAAAGGTACCCTGGTGGCAATACTTTCTCGCAAGGCAAACAGATATGCCTGCGCTTCCGTTCTTCTTTGCAGCCAATCACTAATGCTCAGTGCAGGTTGTCCATGACCAGGTATCAAACGGGTAAACCAGTTGCGGTCGTGAATTTTGGGCAATTTTTCCAGCGTTTGTTCATATTCCACGCTGCTTTGATAAATAAATGGGAATTCACATTGGCACAGGTAATCCCCTGCAATGCATAACCCAAGTTGCCAAACGATAACCATCATGCTGTCGGCAGTATGTCCGGGCGTGAGATAGAATGACATTTTAGTGTTACCATACCGGTATTGTACACCATCCCTGAAGACCAGAAAATCTCCTTTGGGATATTCAATAGGGTAGGAGCGTTTGATGTAGTATTGCTCGTCAAATTCAAGGCATTTCTCAACACATGCTTCTTTGTCCGGATGATCAGCCATGGCCTTCGACATAAACACCTTATCTGCCTTGAAAGCTCCGTAACCGATAATATGATCGAAATCAGAGTGTGTAAAGACCAGAAATACATGCTTTTTCCCTCTTATCTGCTCTACATATTGCCGGATAGCTTCTACCTCGTCCGGAAGCCAGGCTGGATCGAACACCAATACCACATCGTCTGTGCAAACCACCGTTGAATTGGTTTGAAAGAGCGCGCTCTGAAAAATCGTGACGTTGGAGTCGCGATAAATGATTTGGTGCATAATTCGGGTGTTTAGTACGTCCTTGGTATGGGGTACAGGGCAAATGTAATCATTTGATATTTTTATATTTAACAAAAAAAGAAGGGCCGCTCTTCAG
>DLXL01000270.1:4158-11534 GCA_003448025.1 Saprospirales bacterium
CGCTCTTCATCAGAGCGGCCCTTCCGGCTAAAGAGGATGAGACGGGCTTTATTGCACCACGATATTAAAGGTAGCTTGCTTACCCTCAGCCTGAATATTCAGTTGGTAGATGCCTTTAGGAAGTTCCAAACCTTCAAACAAAACAGTTTGGTCACCCTGCTTCACCACCAATTCCCTTCCGGTAACTTTTCTGCCGGAAGCATCATACAGGATCAATTGTACCGGACCTGATATTTTGCTGTTGAGTGCAACGGCAAAATCTCCGGCTGTAGGATTTGGTAGAATCTTAATGTCAATTCGGTTTTCCAACTCATTGATTCCGGTAACCCCAACAGTACTTGTTTTGAGGTGTGTACGGCAGCTATTGGTAGCGGACAGCGTAACCGTATAGGCGCCTGGCGCTGCATAAGTATGCACCGGGTTAGTCTCCGTACTGATACCTCCGTCACCGAAATCCCATAGGTACGAGACTGCATTTGTACTGGTGTTGGTAAAGGTGGCCGTAAGCAGATTTTGCGAAACAGTGAAGTTTGCGTTTGCCAGTTGCCTTACATTGACTACCTGCAATTGGGTATCTGCACCAAATGGATTGGTCACAATTAACCGAACATTTTTGTTGCCAACGGTTGGGTATACAACTGAGTGTGGGCCAATACCGGTTGCAGAGGATGGAATTGCAGCTGATCCAAAGGTCCAGGCATAGTTGGCATTTTCTGTGGAAGGAGTAGCCTGGAAAATAACAGTGTCCAGACGGCAAATGGAGTCAGGTGCTACAAACTCAGCCAATGGTGGCACCGGAACAACCAATCCTACATTGTCAAGGAACAAACTGTTTCCATATCCATCAATAGAGGTAAACCTTACCACAATCTTTTGTCCTTCAAATGGCGCAAGGTCAACAGATTCGCCACGCCAATCGAGAGAAGTGCCAGGAATGAAAACCGTGGTTTGATCAGGCACAGTAGCCAACTCCGGGTCAAATTTCTCCCAAACAACCACCGGTGTGCCACTCAGGTCGCAGTTTTCATACACTTCTACGCGCATACCGTCGGTATAGTCTGTGCTATACCTTGCATGGGCAATATAGAAATTAAGGGACGCTCCAGACAGATTGGATAAATCTATCGGAACCATATACACATAATCCTCTTGTCCAATCTGGCTTGGGCCATATTCGTAAAAGTTCATGAACAGGGATCGACCGATCAAATCATCCGGTCCAACTACCGGTGTTGGAATGAGATCTGAGGTGATCCAGCCAATTTCTCCATCAGGATTAACAGAGGCCCAGCCCGGAGGGAAATTAGGTGAAGCTTCAAAATCTTCCGTAAATAGTTGGCCTATTGCCTGTGCGATCACCGGAAAAGAAAGCTTTATGGTGTCATTAAATCCAACCACATCACTTGGATAGGTGATCCAGGTTTTGAAATCAATATTCCCATTCGTGCTAATAGAAAGCGGGGTCTGGAAGGTATAATCTATGGAAGTGCCAATAGTGAGATCCGGCAGGGTTTCACTCACCGGCGGGTCGTTATTTACCTGATAGTTGATGACTGCACCTGAAGATTCATTCAGGCCTTCGTTGCTAATCCTGACGGTCACATTAACTTCGGATGCGCCACAGGAAACAATCGCGTCTCCTCCAGGCGATAACAGTTCGGCAGCATTCAGGTCAAAAGATTGCGGACAGTTTAATAAGCCTCCTGGCCAATTCAAGGCAAGAGTCCTTCTGCCTGCGGTACCATCAGGATAGGAACTGCGTACGGATGCCCAATTTTCTTCAAAAGCGTTGGTAATTGGAATACCCACCCAGTTCGTATCTGCAGTGGTTTTCAATTCCATGTATTTTTCACCCAGAAGGAAGCCATCATAATGAAGGCTGTCGTTTACGGCATCAAAAGAAAGAAACATGGTATCGGGACAAACCTTGGCGATGCTTACATTCTGCGGTACGCCCACAATGCTTGCCGGAAAATCTGTAGTGTCGCGTTTTGAACCGCGGATCACTAAAATATGAACTTTACCGCTCACCGTGCTGGGCACTGTCCAGTCGTACATTCGCTTATCGCCGGTTACACTTGCAATGGGGAAAAAGGACTGGCCGCCATCAGTGGTATAACGAAGGGTAAAAGTTCCCGTGTTGCCAAAGGCATCCCAATGCAGGCGTTCAATCTCACCAGTTACAAATCCTTCTCCTCCGGAAGGGTATGTAACTTTGATTTCATCACGAACAAACTCCCAAACAATGTAATAATGTTGAGGGCCCATAGGCACCTCTTTGCCTTTTATCTTAATGGTATATGTTCCTGCTGCAGGATCTACAAGCGTCACCTGCTCTACATTGTTAAGAGAGTCTCGACCTTTGGTTGCAGGAGCATCAAGGGTGACTGCATCGGGTGCCGGATTCAGCAGCCATGGCAGATTCACGGTACCTGCCGCATTTTCAACGGTTAAGTCGAGGTCGTTAATCAGTGCACGGGCATTATTCTCAAGTGCCGGAGGCTCAGCCCAATAGATCATGATTTTAGCCTCCTTGACACCGGAAGGAATCTGGAGGGTGTGTGTGTTCTGTCCGTCATGGTCTATTTCAGCTTCAAGCCAGCGGTTTTGTTCCAGCAGGCGAAGCGCGCGCCAGGCATTGATCTGGCCCCAACCAAATTTATAATCCGGTCCGATATTGCCCAATTCATTGGCAGTATTCAAAATGGTTGCTTTGAGCAAAGCGGAAGGAGCGTCATCCACATTTTTAATGGTTCGGTAGGCATGTGTGAGCTGAGCGAGGCAGCCGGCAATACCAGGCGCTGCACCAGAGGTGCCACCAAATACCTGATAACTGTTGTTAGGATCTAAAGATTCCTGATCCTGGCCGTTAGCAGCAATATCTGGTTTAAGGCGACCGTCATACGCCGGGCCACGACTGGAGCTGGTTACCAGGGTAGCATCTGCAAAAATATTGGCTGTAGCGATGGCGTTTTTGGCCATTTTATGGCCGCCCGTAATATTACCCCATTGCGTTCCTGCGCCATATCCGCAGTTGCTTCCATTGGAATTACCAGCAGAAAAAACGTGCATCAAAGTTGGATTGTCATATAATTGCTGGTCCACAATTTGTGTGGCCAGGGTATAGCCTGCATTGCAACCATCTGAGTAAGAGGAATTGGTAATGGTTACACCTTCATCAAAGAATAATGGCATGGTTAAATCCTGGAAGTCGTTCACATAGTCCAGGGAATAAAGTGCAGCACCTGCTGCCATGCCTTTTTTGCTGGGATCAAGATTGCCGGCTCCGCCAACGATACCAACCACACCATCGCCATGGGTGCCAGCAGTAGGATTGCCGGATGCGAAGTTGTACAGACGGCCTTGCAAATCAATATGGGGCCCAAGCTGTCCGTCATCCCTTACCACTACGCCAACCCCTGAACCATCATATTTTTTACCCATAGGACCATCGCTGGCTACCAGGTTTGCCCGGTGCAATGATCGGCCGCGCGTATCTTCTTTTTGTCCGGGAGGCGGTATCAACTCAAGGTATTGAATGAAGGGCTGTGTGGCGAGTGTTTCAAGGTAGTCTTTATGAACACGCAACTGAACAAATCCGTTTTGCGTGCCTTCACGCAGGACATCCAGGCCTAATTTTCTACACCATTCCGCTCCGGTGCTGATACTGGCAAAAGGATAAATCTGCACATTGATATCCAGATGATCTCCTTTAACGGCCCAATCGCCGTATGGCTGTTCGCGGAGTGTTTTGGCCAATTTCCAGGAAGAATTTACCGGAACAACACTCAAAGGTGAAAATCTCTCAATAGATTGATAGTTAAAGTTTTGTGGCAGAATTACCAAATAGGCTGCGGTTTGAACGTAGCCTATAATTTGGGCGCCGGTGGCTTCAAATGCCTCCCGTTCCGTACGATTCAGAATTTGGCTGAATTGTATGTAACGGACATATTTACCGGCAACAATTTCACCTGGATCAACATTCGGGTTTTGTCTGATACTGGCAAAATTTTCCAGGAAAATTTCAGTTCCATGGTTAAACCGAACCGGCATAACGTTTTGCCCATCTACGGTAACCAGTAGATTCAGCAAAAGAATTAACAGAGAGAGCAGTTTCTTCATGTGCGAAATGGAAAGTTATTGATTGGAATATAGAGAATAGATTGTGTTTTTTCACGATTCAGGCAACAAGGTGCAAGAAAATCACTATTTGAAATCAAAAAAAAATGCTGTGAACTAGTTGCCGGATCATTGATGCCCCAAATATACTTTGTAGTAAATAAAAAAATATCACTTCCGGTATTGCCATTTTGATCAAACCGACTATTTTTGTACAATGAAAGTGAATGGGTGAAACCATCGGGATGGTTTTACAGTCGCTTTTTTTTAACCATTTTTTCACCTGGGCTTTTCTAAAAAACTTTGCTTACGAAGCTTTGAAAAGCACAAAAACCTTACTTTACTTTTGCCATGAGACACTGGGAAAAGACCAACAAAAAAGAACTCCGCCGCTCAGACGATCGCGATTTTCGTCTACAAGATCAAGAATCTAAAAAGAAAAAACTAAAACCAGTAGAAAAGTCCAAGTACCGTGTAAAAGGGTACTACGAGCAAGAAGAAGAATAATAGTACCACAATGCATAAAGAAAGCCCACAAGATTGATCTCTTGTGGGCTTTCCTGTTTTTCCCAGAAGTTTGAAGCAGTTAATTTTTAGCCATTTGGATCTCCAAATCGTAAATGGAACCGCCTTCCAGGCGTATGCCTTTTTTTTCAAGGGTTTTCAGACCAGTCATTTGAACTCTAACAGTATAGGAAGCGGGAGTGGATTGAAATACACATCGTCCATCAGGCATGGTCACTCTGCCTAACATTTTGTCATCGTCCCGTTTCAGTAAAACGGTTGCGCCCTGTACAGCCTCGTTCCTGAGCCCTTTTTCCAAAACCCTCACATGAAGAATCGCTTTGCTGGTATCCTGTCCTTCGCCTGATTCCCGGAAGGAAAAAACGGTGCTTTCTGCTAATTGCATGGCATCTGAAGAAACATCTACCGATTTAGTAGTAAGGGTGTTTTGAGCCTGTAACAGGCAAATGCTCCAGGTTAGTAGTACAAATGACCAACATCCGCGCAGGATGTGTCTCCTCGTATTAGCTAGCATGTGGTTTATTTTTTAATCCAAAGAGAAGGATTCATCCGCTCCTTTTGCTGCCATACCTCAAAATGGAGTTCTGAGGTTCCAGTAATGTTATTGGTACTTACCTGGCCAATTGGTTGCTTTGCTTTTACATCCTGGCCTTTAACCAGAGAAGTGGAGGCAAGATTGGTGTAAACGGTATAATAATCACCATGTTGGAGGATGACCGTATAATCGTGCCCGGGTACAAACTGAACGCCCGCTACTTTTCCATCTGCAACACTTCGCACAGAAGCACCTTCTTCCGTGCGGATATCGACACCATTATTGGTCACTACAATGTTTTTCAGGGTAGGATGGTTTTGTTTTCCATATCCTCTGGAAACGAACCCCCCTTCAACCGGCCAGGGAAGGCGTCCCTTGTTTTTTTGAAAATTCAGGGTCAGGTTGTCGGTTGCCGGAATGGAGGTCTCCGCAACGGGTACTGACGGCTCTTCCTTTTTTACGGGTTTGGTTTCCGGGGCTTTAGCAGCAGGCTTGCTGGCTTCCTTAGGCGGAGCTTCTGCTACTGGTTTGGGTTTGCTTCGCGCTTCTTCTACCCGTTTTCGGACTTCCTCCTGAATAATGGCTTCTATAGCGTTGTTAAGGGCTTCATGTGCTTCCCTTTTTTTCTCCAGATCAGCTTTTAGCCTGTTTTCATCCTTGCCCAGGTCTTTTAGGATCTTGTCTTTTTCTGTCAACTCCTCTGAAAGCGTGGATTGCTGTCCCTGAATGGACATTAGCAGGTTTTCTTTCTCTACCCTGGTTTCCTGTAACCCGGTTGTTTTTTTCGACAGCATTTCCTGGGTTGCCCGGATGGCCTCTGCTTGTTCTTTGCGACGTTCATCATATTTGCGCAGGAAAAGCCAACGCCTGAATGCCTGGTTGAGACTTTCTGCCGATAAAATATACATCAACGGATTACTGAGTGTTTTCCTCCGAAATGCATTTCTAACGGTCTTGGCATATTCTTCCCTCATATTGTCCACATCCCTGGATAGCGATGAAATGACTATTTGATTTCTGGTAATACCATTTTCTGCCTCTATAATTTCTTCTCCCAGGGTCTGAATCAACGCTTCGCGACTTTGGATCTGGCTTTGAAGTGCTATGTACCGGTCGTAAGTAGCCTCTTTGGTTTTGGCTGTTTTATTGATCATCCGTTGCGTGGTTTCGATATCACGGATGATCTTTTTGCGCTTTTCTTCCAAATCCTTTTTGGATTGTGACCATCCCGTTGCCGGAGACAGTAGCACAGACCATAAAACCATCCCCAGAATGGTTTTGCCCGCAACAGGCCAAACGAAATGATCAGTCCACTTTTTCATAGTGTTTGGGTATTTCAAACCTGTATGATTTGGGTGCGTTTACTTCAAGCTCATTCAACTCAATGGAAATATGCATTTCTCCGGTTTCCGGGCTGAATGCATCCATGGTGCGAAGATAAGGAAACCAGCCTGCCTTCGAATCTTTTTTATATTGATCAAAACTCACCGAAACGGTTTGTGCATTACGGGGTTGCATAAAAATCTCCTTTCTTAACCGATAGGCATCTGCATCCATTCTGTAATCAGCCGCATAATTTCCATTGGCGCCTGTTAGCCGATGGTTGCCATCTTTGACGTCGGCTTCGAGCTGCATATCCGGGAAAAACCATGGAGTAGCCAGTAAAAGACTCTGGATGAGTTCAAATCCGGCTGGAAGACTATACTCACGTTGCAAGGATTCCAATTCTTTAACGGAATAGGTTTTTTCCAGTCGATTCAATAAGTACACCGAATCCTTTGTGATCAATGCCCTGGCCGCTTCAAGCCCGAATTTCTTCACATTCAACCACATAATACTGTCCCTGATCCAGATCAGATTAGCTGTAGCAGTGATAGACTGCCCATTACCCTCTATGTATACCTTGGCTTGTGCGTTAATGGCATCTACGTCATCTTTGGAGGCAGAGGTGAGCTTTTTTTTCAAAAAAGAGGCACTTTTAACTTCAATTGCTTCGGAATTCGCATCAGAAACGGATTTCCTCCGGCATCCTGAATCTTTGGCTGACAGGCCCAACAACAATACCAGTAAGAGGCCCCAAATTGGCTTATGCATAGTCTAAATTTAAAAGTGCACCCTGAAGCTCGCTTAAAGCATGCCTGTCACCGGCCATTTTGCTGGTTTCAATGCCTTTTTGGTAGGTTTCACGGGCATTTTT
>DLXL01000241.1:0-451 GCA_003448025.1 Saprospirales bacterium
CTTTCTCCGTATTCCTTGCTAATTGCAAAAACAAACCTCAGCCGCTGCAACAAGCCAAAGCGGAAGGAGATTTACCCAAAGACTTTCTGGATTTTTATCAAAAATTCCATTCAGACAGTACCTATCAAATGGCACATATTGAATGGCCGCTGAAAGGCGAATCCGGTATTTCACAGGATACCACGGCCAAACGTCAACTCACGGAATGGACACCTGCTAACTGGCATCTCATGCATTTCCCGGATACGACTATGAGTACCCTAAAGCGCAGTTTTGAAACGGTAGGCGATGTCATGGTCATCGAACGGATGTCGTATCCTATGGTGGGATTTGGCTATGAACGCCAGTTCTATAAGGAAGAGAACGGGGAGTGGCGTTTGATCTATTATGCGGAGTCTACCCTCATGCAATAGAAGGCGCGAGGGTGACACGAAGGCGCGAAGACACAAAG
>DLXL01000241.1:730-3262 GCA_003448025.1 Saprospirales bacterium
TGTGCCTTCGTGTCTTTGTGCCTTAATACTTCAGTAGTCGCTCCAATTGCTCTTTGAGCCTTTCAATAGGGAAAAAGTTCTGCTCCAGCGGAATAGCAAATGGAACCGGCGTATCCAGACTTGCAGCTCGCATTACCGGAGCATCCAGGTATTCAAACAGATTTTCGGAGATCCAGGCGGCAATTTCACCACCGATGCCCCCGAAAAGGGTGTCTTCGTGCAGGATCAACACGCGGTTGGTTCGCTTCACGGATGCCGTGATAGCTTCATAATCCAGCGGTACCAACGATCGCAGGTCCACAATATCCGCATCAATACCCATGGCATCGGCAGTTTGCTGGGCCCAGCGCACCCCCAGGCCGTAGGTGAGGATGCTCACGTCTTTTCCTTCACGCACCTGTCGCGCCTTGCCAATTTCGGTACTGTAATAGCCTTCCGGCACCGTGCCGCTTTCAGAACGATACAGCGCTTTGTGTTCGAAAAACATGACAGGATTGGGATCGTCAAAGGCTGCTATAAGCAATCCTTTGGCATCTTCAGGGGTACTTGGATATACGATTTTCAAGCCCGGCACATGGGTGAACCAGGCTTCGTTGGATTGAGAGTGGAAGGGCCCTGCGCCGCTGCCGCCGCCTGTTGGCATCCGTATCACTACATCGGCCGTTTGCCCCCAACGCCAGTGTAGTTTGGCCAAATTGTTTACGATTTGGTTGAATCCGCAGGTCACAAAATCGGCGAACTGCATCTCTACCATACTTTTGATGCCTTTCAGGCTCAGGCCCAGGCCAATTCCTACAATGGCTGATTCGCAAAGAGGGGTGTTTCGTACCCGGTCTTTACCAAATTCTTCCACAAAACCGTTGGTGATCTTGAAAACGCCGCCATAATCAGCAATGTCCTGGCCCATTAATACCAGTTCCGGGTGGCGTTTCATGGCTTCGCGCAAGCCCTCGGAAATGGCATCGATAAACCTCACCCCCCCTGCTGCCCCCCCCTTCAGGGGGGGGATAGAGGGGGGGCCTGGCGCATAAACATCATTTAACTCTTCCTGTGTATCCGCTACCGGCTCCGGCTCGTTGAACATCACATCCACGGCTTTTTGCACGTCTTTTTTATAGCGGTCTTTCAACGCCTTGATGTGCGCTTCTGAAAGGATACCTTCTTTCAACAGCCATTTTTCATAGTTCTCGATGGGATCCTTTTTGGCCCATTCATCCATCAGTTCCTGGGGCACGTATTTGGTGCCACTGGCTTCCTCGTGTCCGCGCATACGGAAAGTGACACATTCCAGGAGGAAAGGCTGGGGGTCTTTGCGCATTTCTTCGGCAATTTTCCGAATGGTGCTGTACACTTCCAGGATATTGTTGCCGTCAATTTTGGCAGAGCGCATGCCGTAGCCCTGGGCGCGATCCACCAGATCTTTGCAGGCGTATTGTTCGTTGGGGCGGGTACTAAGGCCGTATCCGTTGTTTTCAATCAGGAAAATAACCGGAAGTTTCCACACGGAAGCCACGTTGAGTGCCTCGTGGAATTCGCCCTGACTGGTGGCGCCTTCACCGGTGAAGGCCAAAGAAACCCGGCCTTCCTGGCGGAGTTTGTGGGCCATGGCCACGCCGGCGGCAAGGGATAACTGCGGCCCAAGGTGCGAGATCATACCCACAATATGGTGTTCCATGGCGCCGAAGTGGAAAGAGCGGTCGCGTGCTTTGGTGTATCCGAGGCGTTTGCCCTGCCACTGACAAAACATACGGTCCAGCGGCATATCGCGGGCGGTGAACACACCCAGATTGCGGTGCATGGTAAAAATCACTTCATCCGGCAGCAGCGCACAGGCGGCGCCCACGGATATTGCCTCTTGCCCGATGCCGGAAAACCACTTGGAAATACGGCCCTGGCGCAGCAGGTTCAACATTTTTTCTTCAATAAGCCGGGGCTTGGCGAGCTGTTCGTAGAGGTGTAGCAGGGTTTCGTTGGTAAACCCTTTTTTGGAATATTTGATTGCGGACATGGAAATGGAATCCGTTTAGTCGGATTCGGGGGGCAAAGGTAGTGTGTGTGGGAGGTATTTGTCCGCAGGATTATACTCATTACGTAGCAGATACAGGAGATTCATCCTTAAACGAAACATGAGCCACCCATCTAAAGTGAGGGATGACTCATGTTTTAACCACTTGAAGCAGGTTAATCACCTAAGCCTCTTCCTCGTTTTCCTGTTCGGCTTCTTCTTCGCCGGCTTCTTCTTCCTCATTAGGCTCAACTACGTCTTCAATGATTTCCAGGTTGTTTTCTTCCTGATTTTCAATTGGTTCCAGAGCCGTTTCCAGCGTTTCGAATGTTGTCATGGCGCAAAAATTTGAGTGGTGAAAAGAATGTTGTTTACAATACCACACAAAAATCCCTGGCGCATGTGAACGCATTATTACGTGATGGTTAAGGCTTAGTTCAACTGTTTATTTAACTTATAATTTTGGGGTTGGCAGTAAAAGCTGTTTCATTATCTAAGTTAAGTGGCAGATGTAAAAATTATAAGTA
>DLXL01000145.1:0-5385 GCA_003448025.1 Saprospirales bacterium
GCGATGCTGATTTTTTTGCACGGGATAATTGAGGCTTAGACCTCCTAGGTTTTGGACACCTATAGCATGTACACACGGCTAAGCCAATCTGGGAACAAATCTAGCATCTTGTAACCACTCGTTTCAACGAGTGGTTAGGAATACCTCACCCTTCACATCCAGCATCTTTACAAAACATCAACATCAAAAATCCCAGTGAAGGATATTAATCAAGATATTATTTCCAGTATGGCTTTGTTCGGATTTTGGGTTGATGCTGATGTTTTGTAAAGATGCTGGATGTGATGGGCGGGTCGGCTTTTGCCCGCCGTTAAAACAGCGGGTTACAAGATGTTAGATGGGTTGCCGGCTAGCCTTAATAGCAACATATGACTTGTGTGCATACCGTAGGTTTATAAAACCTGCGAGGTCTCAAAACCAACCTGCAGGCTGTTTTTCAGAACGAATAGAAATAAATATTTTTGGCTTATCAGCAGGGTTTTACATATTTGCCACTGACAAGCGCCGATCAGCTAACCAAATTATCTTTGGTCGGATAAAAATACCTCACATATGGGTTTTCAAAAAGTAAACACAGTAGAAAGCAAAAGTGAAATGCAACACTTCGTCCGCAACCTTTTGGGCGATGTGCAGGCATTTGAATACATGCTCCGAAATGATTGGTTTGAAAGTGATATTACCCGGATTGGAGCCGAGCAGGAAATGTGTATTGTAGACAACAAAACACTAAAGCCGGCCTGTATCAATATGCAGGTGCTGGAACGAATGGGTGATGATAAGCCCTGGTGCGTTACCGAACTGGCCAAGTTCAACCTGGAAAACAACCTTAGTCCAAGGGAGTTTACAGGTACCTGTCTGAGCGACATGGAAGCTGAAAACATCTATTATCTGTCGGAAATCCAGAAGGTACTGAATGAGTTCGATGCAAGTATTATCCTGTGTGGTATTTTACCTACTTTGCGCAAGCACGATCTGGAGATGCATAATCTCACCCCCAAGGATCGATATTTTGCCCTCATGGCAGCTATTCAAAAGCACTTGCTGGGTACTGCTTTTGAACTTCGGGTGGAAGGGGTAGACGAACTTCTGGTAAAGCACGATTCTCCGTTGCTGGAAGCTTGTAATACGAGTTTTCAGGTGCACCTGCAGGTGGCTCCCAAGGACTTTGTTAAGATGTATAACATTGCGCAGGTACTGGCTGCGCCACTCATTGCCGTTTCGGCAAACTCGCCACTGGTATTTGGCCGCCGTTTATGGCATGAAACACGAATTGCTTTGTTTCAGCAAAGTCTTGATACCCGTACCACCTACGATCACATGCGCGAGCGACTACCACGGGTGAACTTTGGATCAGGCTGGCTTAAGGGAGACATCACGGAAATTTACAAAGAAGACATCAGCCGGTTCAGGGTCTTGCTTGCCGGAGCCATTGAAGAGGATTCCCTCGCTATGGTGAAAAATGGCCAGACGCCAAAATTGCGCGCACTACAGATTCATAACTCAACCGTTTACCGATGGAACCGTCCCTGTTATGGTATTTCGCCTAACGGTAAACCTCACCTGCGTATCGAAAACCGCGTGATGCCTGCCGGACCTACTTCGGTGGATGCCATCGCAAATGCTGCACTCTGGTTGGGTTGCATGGTTGCTATGGGCAATCAATATTCCGATATTACCAAACAAGTAGACTTCGCAGATGCGCGGGATAACTTCCTCAAATCGGCTAAATTCGGAATCGACAGTACATTCACCTGGATGAAAGACAAAAAAATACCGGTGAATGAGCTGATCCTCAAGGAATTATTGCCTCTGGCCAAGGAAGGTCTCAAAATGCAGAAAGTAAAGTCGTCAGATATTAACAAATACCTGGATATCATTGAGGCCCGCACCAAAGAGCATAAAACCGGTGCACGATGGGCACTGCGGACCTTTACCAACCTGATTAAAGAAATCACGACAGAAGAAGCCGTAACGGCTGTTACAGCAGCTACCATTAAAAATCAACAACTCAACAAGCCTGTGCATACCTGGAAAGAAGCTATCGCCGCCGACATAGAATCCTGGCAACCCGGTCACATGAAAGTGGAGGAATTTATGTCAACTGATCTCTTCACCGTTCAAAAAGAGGACCTGGTGGCATTGGTTGCTGAGATCATGGACTGGCGTCGCATTCGCTACATGCCGGTAGAAAACAGCAAAGGCGAGTTGGTAGGATTGATCTCCAGCAGGATGTTATTGCGGCATTTTGCCCGCCATATGGTAGATCCTAACGAGGAGCCACCAGTGGTAACCGTTAAAGATCTGATGATTGAAAAACCGGTTACCGTAGCCCCGGAAACGTCCATTTTGGATGCCATGAACAAAATGCGCGAACATCGGATCGGGTGTCTGCCGGTGGTGAAAAACAAGGAGTTGGTTGGGATCATCACAGAAATGGATTTTTTGCGGATTACTTCCAGATTGCTGGAAAGACTGGAGAAATAGATTGCTTGCCAGCAGCCGACGAAAACACTCTGCCACATCTGTTGTTTATCTCAGAAAATCCCCTACTTTTGAAATCTAAATTAAAGGTTATGCTGCGCCTGCTCTTTTTCCTTGTTCTTCTTATGGCCTTTCTGGTGGAAGGTCGTTCCCAGGTAGTTAATCAGGAAGGTTACGGGTTTGTATATAACCGAGAAACTACCTTCAATTTTCGGTTGGCTACCAACCGGAGTTTTGGCTTTGGCATGGAATGGGGGAAACTGCGTACCTATGATAAAACCAAAACGATCGGCCTGAGTATCAGCGAGATGAAGCATCCCAAGGAGCAAAAACAAAATGCTGCTCCAAGCATTAGACGCTCTTCCAGACCATATGTTTTTGGCAAGCGAAACAGTTTGTTCGTGTTGCGTTCCGGTTGGGGTAAAAAGCGATACTTCTCCGAAAAAGCCAAACAGAAGGGCGTAGCTGTAGGTATCAGTTATTCTGTTGGCCCAACATTGGGTTTGTTAAAACCGTATTATTTGATTCTGAACCTCAAGGGTGATCCCTCCAGCGGTGTTGGTCGGACTGTTCTGGCCAAGTATTCTGAAGAAAATCATGATAGTTTTCTGGACAACACCCTGATTTTAGGGGCTGCTCCATTTACCAAAGGCCTTAGTGAAATGTCGGTTCTGCCGGGAGGTACCGCGCAGATTGCTTACCATATGGATTGGGGCGCTTTTGATGAGATGGTAAAAGCGCTTGAAATAGGGCTGTCTGTAGATGTTTTTGCCAGAAAAGCACCTATTTTCGTTGGAGACGAGCAGAATCGTCAGGTGTTGCTCAACTTCTTCCTAAATTTGCAGTTTGGTAAGCGGAAATAATTTTTCTTGCTCGAACTTCCCATTCTCGAAAATACCACCACCGCAGGCCGGCCTAAACGCCCGGAGTGGCTGAAAGTTCGCCTGCCTATGGGCGAAAATTACCGCAATGTGCGCAGCATTGTGGACGACTTTAAACTTCATACCATTTGCCAAAGTGGTTCTTGCCCGAATATGGGTGAATGCTGGGGTGCAGGTACTGCCACGTTCATGATTCTGGGCAATGTATGTACCCGCTCCTGCTCCTTTTGTGCGGTAAAAACCGGCCGGCCAAACGAATACGACGAAGATGAGCCACGTCGTGTTGCCGAAGCCATCTGGCTTATGAAGGTTAAACATGCGGTCATCACTTCCGTAAATCGCGATGAACTCAAGGACCGTGGCGCTGAAATCTGGTATCAAACGGTGCGTCAGGTTAAAGAACGTTGCCCTGAAACCACCATCGAAACGCTGATTCCTGATACAAAAGCCAATTGGGACGCCCTGGAGCGGATGATTTCGGCTGGCCAGGAAGTGGTAAGCCATAACATGGAGACCGTGCCACGCCTATACCGAAAAGTGCGCCCACAGGCTAAATGGGAACGCAGTCTGGAACAGATACGCCGGATCAAAGACTACGGAAAACGAACCAAAACCGGCATCATGGTGGGTCTGGGCGAAACCAAGGAAGAAATCTTTGAGGCCATGGACGAACTGGTAGCCAATGGATGCGATATCCTTACTTTAGGACAGTACCTGCAGCCAACCAAAATGCATATTGAAATAGCCGAATATGTACACCCGGATACTTTTGCGGAATATCGCGAGGCAGGTTTAGCCAAAGGATTCAAATACGTGGAAAGCGGCCCTCTGGTACGTTCCAGCTATCATGCCGAGCGACATATTTTCTAAGATGCGATTTCTTTTATTCCTTTTTTGCCCGCTGTTTGCCCTGGCTCAGCCTGTGGCAGACCAAACCTTTAAACTCGCCGGTACCAGTGAGCATTTCTATGCATTCGCTGAAGGGGATCAGGTAGAGCTATTTGTAGAGGAGCTTACCAGCAAAAAAATCAGGTCCATCGAATTTTCTCAATATCCGGACGGACAAATGTTGTACCGTGCGTATGAACTGGATTCAACCCTGAATAAAACCATCGCGATCCCACGAACTGGAATCTATCTGCTCCGTTTTGAAGAAGCAGGACTAAGTAAAAAAGTTTGTCGATTTACCCTGCACCGCACGCCTGGAAATCCGGAAATGACCCGCTTTGACACACAAGTCAACTGGGATTTAAAAGCGATTCCCAGTTTCCGACTTGGAAAAAGAAGTGTGCAGACTGGCAAAAAAACAGAAGTGATTTCGTTGGGTGGACAATCTACCGTTAGCGCCAGTAAGTTTAACCTGAAAAATCCGGTCAATGCATACCAGTTTACCCTGCCACCCAATACCAGGCAATGGGCTTATCGTATTGCAGTAGGCCAGGCTGCTCATGAGGCACGTCAACAAGATGCCCAAAAACTCAAGCAGGCTTTTCAGGGCGGCGCTGCCAAATTAATGGGTGTTGAGCCTACCTCAGCGCTGGCTGCATTTGCCCTGGGCATGGCCATCGATATGAGTACCTCCAAGGCCGGCGAAGACGTGGAATATGCCCTGGTAGACTGGACCAACTGGGAACTTTTCTCCAAAGGGGAAAATTATAATGCGTTCATTTCTCAGGGAGGCATCAGCGTTGATGCCCAACGGAGGTATAGCCCATTGGAAGGCACCTATTACTTTGCGCTTAAAAGCGATAACTGGGTGGATGATATCACGGTTAATGTGGATATTGAGGCAGTAGTAGAATATCCCCTTTTTGAAGTTCAGTGGTTTTTGGAACCGGCACAACCGTAAATTTCCTTAAGATTTCAAAAAAATATCAACTGCCACCCAACCTCCGGGTGTATATCTGCGTGTAGGTTTCTGAACACAAACAAATAAACACGGCTTACGGTAGACGGCCTACGGTGGACGGTACGAAGTACAAGCTAACCTGAGCGGTAGGTCCACCGTCCACCGTCCACCGTC
>DLXL01000145.1:5531-5842 GCA_003448025.1 Saprospirales bacterium
GTCCACCGTCCACCGTCAACCGTCTGTGAACCTGGATCCTCAATTACTTCAAGCGGCCCATAAAGGCGACCGGAAAGCGCAGTACGCACTGTACCGTTGCTGTTTTCCGGTGCTTATGGCTGTATGTATGCGGTACAAACGGGATCAGCAGGAGGCAGCATCAGCAGTGAACAATGGATTTTTGAAAATCATTCAAAATCTCGACCGTTACAAACGAGATGATGTGCCTTTTCAGGCATGGATACGGCGAATCATGATCAATACGGTGATTGATGAATTCCGCAGAGAAAAGAAATGGCGTGAACTGACAG
>DLXL01000145.1:6011-6305 GCA_003448025.1 Saprospirales bacterium
TTTTGCCGATGAGATGGAACGTACTTATCCTCAGGAACCCATTGACTGGAACGAAGCAGAGCAAAGGCTCGATGTACAGCATCTGGAAGCCCTCCTGCGCCGACTTCCCCCTGTTACCCAAAAAGTGTTCAATTTATTTGCCCTGGATGGATTCAGTCATAAAGAAATCAGCGAAATGCTGGATATGAGTGAAGGCACCTCCAAATGGCATGTCAGCCATGCCAGATCCCAACTTCAATTCTGGATCAAAGCAGAAATGATCCTTGGAGGATAAACCCATAAACCCCATAAACC
>DLXL01000548.1:0-3578 GCA_003448025.1 Saprospirales bacterium
ATCCTGCCAATCAAACCGTGCAAATTACCAGAAGTACTGGAGTTATAGGCGCACAATTACGGATTATTGGCCTGACTGGCACTTTAGAGGAATTCTCGATCCCGCAAGGACAAAACAGTACTACCCTTTCTGTTTCGCATTTGCCCAACGGCATGTATATAGTTACATTAGTGGAAGAGGGTAAAATAGCTGCCCGGCAAAAGTTGATGATCTTACACTAAAGTTCACTTGACAGGATCAAAGCTATCCCCTTATGGGCATTGGCCTTGATCCTGTCTTTTTTTTGCATCTGATGAAGCATTTTTTCCTAATAGACTTCCTGCGAAAGTGGTTTGGGAGCGGGAAAAGCTGCCCGTTTTTTGTCTGTAAAGGCGAATTTTGCAGTCGAAATCGGATATATTCGGCGAAAAATTCAACGAAGACAAGCGAAAAAGGGGCGGTTTTACGGCCCCAAACTCCTTTCGCAGGGAGCCTATTAATCGCATTCGCATTATTCCAATTGAGTAGTTTGAAAGCTCAATCAGGATTTAACAAGATTTATCAGCAATATCCGGGGGTGGATTATTTTGAAAGATTAATAATTCATCAAGACACTATCTATGCCATTGGTGTAGGATACGACACAATAAATCTACCCTCACCACTCCAGGTCTTAATGACTAAAACAGATACTTTTGGAAATATCATCAAAACCAAACTTCACCGGGATTCCTTAGACGAATTCTTAACGATGAGTTTTCTATATGGAAATATCATTCATACTACTAGAGACCTTTTTGCTTTTTCTGTATTTGTTTTTGGCAGAAATGCAAATCAAATCATACAGATCAACAAAGCCTTGGAGGTTAAGTCCATTTTTGAATATCCAATTGGGGACAATAAAAATGAATATTACGAACAATTGCTGGAGATGCCGGATGGTGGTTTTATGATTGCAGGGTCGGCGCAGCGTTCCAACTTAAAACAGGATGGCTTTGTGAGAAGGGTTGACAAACATGGTAATTTGTTGTGGGAAAAATATTATGGTGAATATACGAAAGATGAAGAGATTAACGGCATAGTGAGGGTTTCAGACAACAAGTTTGTTTTAAGTGGTGCTCTATCTCCCAATTTCAATTTTTTTAATTCTTTCAAAGCCGTAATATGGGTTATTGACAGCAATGGGGTAATTCAAAACACCTGGACTAGCGCTCCCGGCGCTCAGAATATCTCCGTGCTAACCAGAATGCTTCCTGCCCCGGATGGCGGTTTTATCGCTCATGGGCGTACCTATATGGGCGAGGGCCCCTGGGGGAGTAAGGTGCAGGTATGTTTGATGAAATTCAATGCCTCTTTTCAGTTCGAGTGGTTTCAATACATTGGCCCCAATACCACCTACTTTAACGGTGTATTTGATATGACCGCCACCCCTGACGGCCATTACCTCTTAGCCGGTCAGCGTACCTCTTACGGAGATTTTAGTACGCCTTCTGAAGACTGGGGTGGCTGGCTGTACAAGTTTTCGGAACAGGGCGACAGTCTGTGGTCGAGGGCAGACAATGCGCCGCCGGGCATGAATGCCACCGGCGAGTATGCGTATGGCGGAGTAGGGTTGCTCTCCAGCGGCAGCGTGGTAGCCGGAGGCAAAGGGGATATTGACGACAAGTTTGTGGGCTGGATCGTCAAGGTTTCTGCCAATGGCTGTATGGATAGTCTGNNGAGTATGCGTATGGCGGAGTAGGGTTGCTCTCCAGCGGCAGCGTGGTAGCCGGAGGCAAAGGGGATATTGACGACAAGTTTGTGGGCTGGATCGTCAAGGTTTCGGCCAATGGCTGTATGGATAGTCTGGATTGTCTGATTTCGGCAGTGGAGTCGGTTGAAGAAGTGGGAGGAATGGAGGTGTTTCCCAATCCTGCCAATCAAACCCTCCAAATAACAAGAACCGCTGTAGATAAAAGCGCTCAACTGCGGATTATTGGCCTGACTGGTACTTTAGAGGAATTCACGATCCAGCAAGGACAAAACAGTACAACAATTTCTGTTTCGCATTTGCCAAATGGCATGTATATAGGTACATTAGTGGAAGAGGGTAAAATAGCTGCCCGGCAAAAGTTGATGATCTTACACTAGTGCCGCAACCACTGAATGTCCTATGGAGCCGTATTAGGCTTGTTGCGATTTTTCACCCGCCTTAATTGGAATTTGCCACGCTTCGTCAAAATATCCAACAGCCATTCCCGCACCTTGCATGTAATTTTGTTTTATCATTGAGCCTCTTTCAAGACACTCAACTACCCACTATGTCTATCAATATCGACAAAGCCAAAAAGATCTTTGAACGCATGCAGGAGCAGTCCGGTCTCGAAACGCTCATCAGCAATCTGAGACCCGACGAATCCCCGCTTCCCTCCGGCATGCCCAAAGACTACTCCGCTGAGGCTACCCGCGAACGACTCGAACACCTTGCAGAGCAGCGTCCCAATACCCTCAAATACCTGATCCCCACCGACGCTCACCCGGATCTGGACCGTCTGGAAGGCAGTATTGAAAATTTTATCGGCTTTACACAGGTTCCGACCGGCGTGGTTGGCCCCCTGAAAGTGAACGGTTCGGTAGCCAAAGGCCATTACTACGTGCCCTTAGCTACCACTGAAGGCGCCCTTGTAGCCTCTTACCACCGCGGCGCCAAAGCCGTGGGCCGTTCCGGTGGCGTTGCCAGCGCCTGCCTCACCGAAGGCGTGCGCCGCAGCCCATTATTTGGATTTAATACCATTGAAGACGCTATCCGTTTCCTGGTTTGGACCACCGATCAAAAAGCAACTTTTTTCGAAATCGCCCAAAGCAAAACCCGCCACGGCAAGCTTTCCGACATCCAGCTGAATATGGAAGGCAACCACGTGATCCTGACCTTCGAATACCTAACCGGCGATGCCTCCGGCCAAAATATGGTCACCATCTGCACCGACGCCGTTTGTCAGTACATTGCCGCACAATGCCCCATCCCCATGAAATACTGGTTCGTGGAAGGCAATTATTCCGGCGACAAAAAAGCCAGCGCCCTGTCGTTCACCACCGTAAGGGGTAAAAAAGTAACGGCCGAATGCATCCTACCCGCCGATATCCTGGCCAATGTGCTCAAAACCTCTGCCCGAACCATGGAAGAATACTGGCGCGCCAGCACCGTGTCGGTTATCCAAAGCGGATCCATCGGCGCACAAGGGCACTTCGCCAACGGACTCACCGCCCTGTTCATGGCCACCGGCCAGGACGTAGCCTGCGTTTCCGAGGCTGCCGTGGGCGTTACCCGCATGGAATGTGTGAACAACGATGAACTCTATGTATCCGTTACCCTGCCCAACCTCATCTTAGGCACCGTAGGCGGCGGCACCAAATTCACCACCCAACAGGAATGCCTGCAACTCATGGACTGCGCCGGCGCCGGCAAAGCCCGTCAATTCGCCGAAATCTGTGGAGCCCTCCTGCTTTGTGGCGAAATCTCCATCGCAGCAGCCCTTTCTGAAGGACATTTCACCAAAGCGCATCAGCAGTTGGGGAGGTAAGGGGGCGGGGCTGGAGGTCATTTAGAGGTCATTTTTATG
>DLXL01000548.1:3926-4183 GCA_003448025.1 Saprospirales bacterium
TTTATGGTCATTTAGAGGTCATTTAAACAAAAGCAACAAAACATGGCGTATATACCTTTGGATGATTTGGAAGTGTACAAAGTGGCTATGCAAATAGGGGAGGAAGTGTGGGCTGTGGTGGATTCATGGGAGGTATTTCCTAAAAAAACCATTGGGGTGCAATTTTGTGATGCGGCTGATTCCATTGCCGCCAACATTGCGGAAGGCCATGGAAGATTTCATTTTAAGGAAAATAAAAATTTTAGCTTTTACGCCCT
>DLXL01000548.1:4347-4605 GCA_003448025.1 Saprospirales bacterium
TGCTGGAAACCAAATCATGGCTCTATAAGGCGAATAACAGAAACTTGATTAAGACAACCGAATTTGAGTCAATCAAACAGTTACTCATAAAAGAACACTGGCTGCTCAACAAATACTTAAAATCAATCGGTCAATCCAGTTCCGAAAAAAATACCCTGCATGAACCAGACGATTTTTATTCTCCCAATTCAACCAACGAACCGCCGCGCTTAGGACCAAGTGGCCCATTGATGGCCAGATAGAGGACCGAAGAGAGCG
>DLXL01000240.1:0-6832 GCA_003448025.1 Saprospirales bacterium
GGGAATTTTGGCTTGTTGAAATCCCAATATTATCACCGGAACAAAATTTGATAACAGACTAAGAATCAAGGCCGTGTACATCAACATCAGGGAAAAGGATTTCTTTTTGAGGAAGAAAATACCTGCCACCAGATATACCATGTCTACCAATAGTTCGAAAGTAGGTGAGACCATCATCCAGACGGGTTGTTGAGGCGTCACTCCTGCTCCCATCTGATGCCTAGCAAACATAATCATCAGCATTCCCTTGCTCAACAAGGCGTATACTCCAAACGAAATACATAGAATCCCGATTAAATTTATCCGTTGAAAAGTTTTCATATACAGCAAAAGGTTAATGACCGATCACTAACGAATGTTTAATGGCCTTGTTGACTGTTCAGGCCAGCATAAAAACATGCTTTAGCGTATTGAAGGTAATGGAATCACTTATATGAATAAGCGCTTGATGACAAAAATCACCGGGAAGATGGTAGCGCTCTGCAAGATAGGAATAAGCCCGGATCTTTCATCGTTACACAATATGAAGGATTTATGCGACCAAACGAACCAAATACATAGTCATGATCACAATATCCGGTGACGTAAATCATTAGCGATAAAATGATCCACTTTTGATCTTTGCAAAAAAATGCCCGCAATGAAAAAGTTGAATTGGATCTATGGGCCAGTGCTTTTGGTCTAATTAGCCGTTGTCCTTTTGCATTGAAAAAATTGCAGAGAGGACATCAAACCATGCAATCCGGCGCAATTCTCATAGAGGGCAGTACTTTTAACCCATGGTGATCAGAACAGATAACGGGCTGTTTTTGTCATCTGTATAAAAGTGATATATTACGCACTAGAAGTCATCTCCTTCGCTATTTTTGAGATGACTTCCAATCAATGCTGATCCGGATTTATCAGGCACAACCATCCTTTAAAGTTAACAACACCCTTCTCATGCTTGAACAACTATCGCTAAAAAACAGCAATACCAAACGTCATACACAGGATTATCGCAAGTCCTTTGCGCTCAACCGGAACGCTGCAGGCTTCAGTAAAGAGATGAAAGAACATATCTATACATTGGTTTGTGACAAAACCGATGGGCCTTTTGTATATGATATTGACGGGAATGCGTATATAGATCTCACCATGGGCTTTGGCTCTATTTTGTTTGGTCATAATTACCGTCCTGTACGCGAGGCCATTGAAGCGCAATTGGCCAAAAGCTGGTCGGTAGGCCCCATTTCACCGCTTGCGGGGATGCTTTCCAGAGAAATCTCCAAAGCTACCGGTGTGGAACGGGTTGCCTTTTTCAACTCCGGCACAGAAGCCGTGATGGTAGCCTTGCGCCTGGCGAAAGCTATCACCAGGAAAAACTATATCGTTTTCTTCAAGGGAGCTTACCACGGCACGTTCGACTCCCTTTTGTCTATGAGAAATACTCCGGCAACCAACGTTGCAAAGGAAATGGTACCGGGTGTCACGCAGACGATATTAAATGAATCCTACCTGCTGGAGTATGGTTCGGAAGAATCACTTGAGTTTATCAAAAAACACAAGGATGAAATCGCCGCCGTGCTGACCGAGCCGGTACAAAGCCGGAATCCAGCCCTTCAACCACGTGAGTACCTGCATGAACTGCGAAAACTGACGGAAGAAAATGATATTGCTTTAATTTTCGACGAGGTTATTTCCGGCTTCCGGGTGAGTGTTGGAGGATGTCAGGAATATTTTGGGGTAAAAGCCGATATTGTTACCTACGGCAAAGTGATAGGCGGTGGTTTGCCCATAGGCATTGTGGCCGGCAAAGCCCGATTCCTTGATGCCACAGACGGTGGATACTGGGCGTACGGCGACGACTCCATACCAATGTCGAAAGCGACCTTCGTGGCCGGCACATTTTGTCACCATCCGCTGGCTATGGCCTCCGCACTCAAAACGCTGGAAATCCTGAACCAATCTGAAGGGAAAATATTGCGGGATTTGAATGATACCACCGCAAGTTTTTGTGCCCGCATGATTGAGTAATTCCAGGAAAAGGGCTAGCAATTGTCGATTGCCCAATTTGCCTCCTTATTCCGATTTAACACCCCCGGACGCTCCAGTTTGATCTATTACCAGCTCCTGTTGAATGATGTTTATATTTGGGAAGGAAGAAACTGTTTTCTTTCCCCTGCTCATACGCCTGCAGTTTTGTCCACTCTGGAAGAAAAAATAAAGCTAAGTTGCACCCAGCTGGAAGAGGAAGGTGTCCTGAAAAAGAAATCTGTAGACGATCTGGTATTTTAAAAATCCTTGTCATACCGATATGGAAAAGAAACGATTACACCAGGATGGCACATACGCCATCTGGCGACATACCGGCATCCCGGAGGAGGCAATGACCTTTTTGGACAGCATCGCCTGGGGTAATGAAGGCGCGGTGTATGAACATAAAAATACGGAAGCGCACATCCGTTTGTTGCACCGCCCTACCCTGCTGGCCATTTACGAGTCGGAGAAACTGGAGGGTACGGCCATGTTTTGTCATACCCCTATGTCTGTTGGCTCAAATACCTATAATTGCTACTATATCCGATACTTTGCGGCATCCAAAGCAATTAGAGGCAAAGGGCTGATGAAACATTATGCCGTTAAGGCTATGGAAGCCATCCGCAACGATGAGCAGGATAAGACCATTTTTTTTGCCTGTGTAGAAAAAGGAAATTATGGTTCCTATAAGGTGGTACAAAGTGCCGGTTACAACAACATCGGTGTAATGAAGACCAACGGATTCAGGCGGTTTTTCCCAAAAGCCAACCCGCATATTGAACAGGTAAAAACCGATTCGGTGCGGAAGGAGGTTGTTTCCTTGTTGCAAAAGCAATACGAAACACTCGCGCTGGTTGGGTTCAATTCCCTTTTCCTGCACGACGACTATTACGTGCTTCGCGGGAAGGGCGAAATCGTGGCTGGCTGTCAGACACACCGGGTACACTGGGTGATCAACAGCATGCCCGGATTGATGGGTAAAGTGATCATGAATGTGGTACCGCTGATTCCGCTGCTTAATCAGTTATTCAATCCAAAACGGTTTGAATTCCTTGCTTTTGAAGGAATATTCGTCAAACCCGGTTATGAAAACCGCTTAATGGATTTGTTTGAAGGCTTGCTGGCCAGGGAAAAATTGAAATCTGCCATGTTCTGGTTGGGCGAATCCTGCCCAATCCGGGAAGGCATCTTAAAACATAATCAACTGGGACTTCTCCATTCGTTTGTGAAAGATTCTGATGCGTATATCATGGCATCTTTTAAGGATTTTGACGAAACCGAAATAGCCGATGTTAAGTCGCGGCCCCTTTTTGCTTCCGCTTTTGATTATATCTAACTGTTTTCTGGTGTACAAATGATAGATGCTCTGCTCGCCCTTATTGTCAGGATGAAATACAGGAAGGTGGCGAAAATGCTGGCCGATCCGGTTGGTTGTCAGGAAAAGCTCATGCATGATTTTATCAGGGTTGGCAGAAATACCCTATTTGGGAAAGATCACTCCTTTGATGCCATCCGGAATTATGCGCAATTCAAGGAAAACATACCTCTGAGAAGTTATGAGGAGTTGCTGCCTTATATTGAAAAAGTAAAAGCAGGGCAGAAAAACGTGTTATGGAGGGGGCGCCCGAGGTTCTTAGGCAAAACATCAGGTACTACCAGTCAAACGAAATACATTCCGGTTACCAGCGACTCCCTGAAAAACCAAATTGTTCCTCCACAATATGCTGCACTGAATTATGCGCACCGATACCAGAAATATGCCTTTTTGAAAGGGAAAGTGTTTCTGTTTTCCGACGGTCATTTTTTCGAAAAAATCAATGGTATCCAAGCCGCTCCTATTTCCACAATCGCCAATAGTTGTGTGCCTGGTATATACAGGTTTTTGCGCCTGCCTTCCGATGAAATCAATGCCATACCGGTCTATGAACAAAGAATTGAGGCCATGATCGAAACATCCCTTAAAAAGGATATCAGGACGATTGTGGCCATGCCCGTCTGGTTGCTGGTGTATTTGCGGGCACTCAAAAAAAGAACAGGAAAGACATTCAAGGATTTGTTTCCCCGATTTAAACTATTGATGCTCAGCGGAATGGATTATGAACCTTTCCTTCCTGAAATCAGCCAATACATGGATGTTCCCTTCGATGTGCTGGAAACTTATCCTTCCACAGAAGCATTTATTGCATATCAGGACAGGGTGAACGAACGAGGCATGCAACTGGTACTCAACAACGGGATCTTTTTTGAATTTGTGCCGGTACATGACCTGCATCGAAACAATGCCAAACGGATCCCGCTCAAGGATGTGGAAGTGGGCATCAACTATGCCCTGGTTTTGAATACCAACGCCGGATTGTGGGGCTATATCATCGGTGATACCGTGCGGTTTGTAAGCGTTTACCCGCACCGAATCCTGATAACCGGCAGAATTGCCCAATACATCTCCGCCTTTGGTGAACACGTAACGGTGGAGGAAACCGATAAATCCCTGGCTGAAACGGCAAAAGAATGTCAGGCTACCCTTGTGGAATATACGGTGGCCCCTAATATCCAGGCTGATGGAAGCCGGCCTTTTCATGAATGGTTTATTGAATTTGGAACACTGCCTGCCAACCTGGATGATTTCGCCAAAAAGCTCGACCAAAAAATTTGTGAACGCAATTTTTCCTACAAAGACGTAGTGTCGCACCATGCCATTGATCCGTTGAAGGTCCGGATAGTACCCAAGGGCGGTTTTGAAAAACTGCTCAGGGCTTCCGGCAGAACCGGACTACAACAAAAGGTGCCACATCTCAGAAATGATTACCATTTTGCACAACAATTAAAAGACCTGTTATCACTGTAATTTATCCATCTATGAATCCGTATACAGAACCATTTGAGTCCTTCATGGAACAAGTGCTGAAGCCTGCCGGAGAAGCGCCGATTTACCACTGCATGCTTCGGATCAGAGATGGTAGAAAAGCCATAGCCTACGAGGGCGCCGCCGGCGTCCTGGACGAAACAGGAATGGGCATCACACCTGACTATCGGTTTAGAACTGGTAGTATCACCAAGCCTTTCACGGCTGCCATTGTGCTCCAGTTGGCAGAGGAGGGATTATTTCAACTGCATGACCGGCTGTTGGACCTCCTGGATGATACCGTTTGCACAAAATTATCCCGCCTGCATATATGGGAGGGAGTTGATTATTCAGGCCGGATATCCATACAGCACTTACTCCAGCACAGTTCCGGGCTTCGCGACTATTTTGCCGATGATGAGCGGTTTTTATCCTTTGTGATGCAGCATCCCGGGCAGCAATGGGATTGGATGTTAATCCTGGAAAAGTACTTTTCATTTGGATTAAACGAAAAGGCCAGATTTATTCCTGGCAATGGCTTTTATTATGCCGACACCAATTACCTGTTGCTGGGAATGCTAATAGAGCACCTGACGGGAATAACCTTAGCACAACATTATCAGGAGCGTATATTGGAACCACTTGGACTTTCAGGAACCTATCTTGAATTTTTTCAAACGCCCAAAGGTCCGGCGGAAATGGTATACCCCTGGTATGGAAATGTCAGTCTGAAAAACACCAACACCTCCTTTGACTGGGGTGGCGGCGGGCTGGTATCTACCATGCAGGATCTGGAAATATTCATCCGGGCGCTGACAGAGGGCAGGCTTTTCAAACGGGCTGACACCTGGACAAAAATGGCACAGTTTGACCTGGCCGATCCGGCACAAACCAGCGCCAAAAGAAGCATGCATTATGGGCTTGGGCTTCAAAAAAAGGGATTTGCTGGATACTCCTTCATAGGCCACAGCAGCGCTTATGCCTCCATGCTATACTTCGACCCTGAGCGGGATCTGAGCATTGTACTGACACTTAATCAGGCAGGAGCCATGCATAAGGCCGAATGGCTGTTGCATAAAATTGGGGGCATTCTGGAGAGATAGGCATTACATCATTGACCACAGATTTATCATGCCCATAAGCACACTAATGATCAATACCGATGTATTCCATCTGCGCCAACCTTTATCAGGCAGTCTTAGTCCAATACTACTCAAAATAAAAGCAGCAGCACTACAAAAAAGGCTCAAATGAGCCGTGCCATATCTCGAACGGAGAACTGCAGGCAAGTATTGGTGGTAACGCTCCACATTTTCCGGATAACCAAGCCCCAAACTGCTGACATAATACCACAAACCAAAAAGAAAAACCGGGATCAGAAGAATTAAAAAACCAATGATGGATATACTTTTTATTCCAGTTTGACCCAAGTTGCCTAATTTTAGGAGATAGACTTCTTTTTCCGGATCTGTGTAATAATACTTACTAATCCGGTAAACACAAAACAAGAAAAACAAATGTATCGTCGGGCCAATAAAAAAGAAAATATTCAACAGCTGCCAGGGAATTTTGGCTTGTTGAAATCCTATTATTATTACCGGAATAAAACTTGATAACAAACTAAGGATCAATGCCGTGTACATCAAAAGCAAGGAAAAGGATTTCCTTTTGAGGAAAAAAATGCCTGCCACCAGATACACCATATCTACCAATAGTCTGATATAGTGAGAGATAGTCATCCAGGCAGGTTGGTTAGGAATTATTCCTGTTGCCAGTGAATAGGATCCAGTCATAATCAACACTATTCCTCCGAGCAGGATACCTTGAGCAACAAAAAAAATGCAAAGAATCCCGATTAGGTTGGTCCATTGAAAAACTTTCATAATCTAACCATTGTGGGTGAACGTTCAACCTTCAGTATTAATGGGAGCGATATCAGTCGTGAATAGGGTGTCTCAAAAGTAATTTTTA
>DLXL01000240.1:7033-7447 GCA_003448025.1 Saprospirales bacterium
TCTGCGTCTCCCCGCCTCTGCGGTTAAAAATTACTTATAAGACAGCCTCTTCAACCACACAAATGTGTCATTTAATGATATGTAATAAGTTGACAAAGGTCATAGACATCAATGACCTTTGTTTGCGTGTTATCGTTCCCCCGGATATTTGGTACGGATCAGTTCCTTCCAGGCCGGCAATGCACGGAGTAGTGTAAAGGTGGTGCAACTTTTGGTTGTACGGTTTGGGCATTTAGCCCAAACGGGAGGAGCAATAACCAGATAAGATTGTTTTTCATGGGTTTCAACGTTGACGCAGATCGGGATCTTTTAATAAGAAATACAGATCTGCTCCTGGTTTTTCTATCTGGGTCCAATAATCAGACTATAAGATCCTATTGTTTTTCTCCATCAACACCTGAATCATCGAAAGCT